>JALOOK010000051.1 GCA_025454445.1 Oscillatoria sp. Prado101
ATGATAGTGTTTAAAAAGACAACCCAGATAGTACAATAACCGCTACAGGCTACAACCCAGCCAGAAGCCGATGGATTCCATGAGGATGGCAAAATCTGTTGAGGATGCTGCCATAAATACGCTCGCGGATCTGTAGAGACTTTAGCCAGGTAGCTGTTATATTTTCCGCGAGTCCGGCAATAAAACAGGGACAAATGCTGCGCCCTGAAAAGGGGAGCGGGTAGAGGGGGTTGAGGTGAAAGGAGAGCCGGCTGTGGGATAATTAATGGGGTGTTAAAGGTGTATTAGAAAAATCAGAACGATTGCTCGATACAGTCCGTTACAAAGCGAGCGGTTCAGGTTCTGACACAGCTTGTGTACATTCAGGAGAAATTATCATGGCTGTTGAAAAAGTCAACTCATCTTCCAGTCTGGCTGAAGTCATCGACCGAATTCTGGACAAAGGGGTGGTCATCGACCTGTGGGCGCGGGTATCGCTGGTGGGGATCGAACTGCTAGCAGTGGAAGCGCGGGTTGTGATCGCCTCAGTTGAAACCTATTTGAAGTACGCAGAAGCGGTAGGTCTGACGTCTCAAGCTGCGGTGCCAGCTGTCTGATATGGTGTGGCGCACCCACCCTAAGCAAGCTGGCTCTTGGCACTGCTGCTGTTGCAGGTGTTTGCCTGGAAATTGGGTGGGGAGCGCAGGTTGCCGAATTGGATAAAAGAGGCTAATGAAAGAGTTTTCAGCAAAATTTTTCGGCAAAATAGGGCAGGAAAGGAGTATGAGTTGTGTCTCTTAGAGATGAATGGTACGCGGCGCGAGCGCAGCGCCAACAGGAAATACAGTTTCGCCAGCAGCAGGTGCTGGAGCACCGGCAGCAGACGCAGATGAACTTGTCTGCCAGAGCGACACACCGAGCGGCAATGTCCGCTGCGATGTGGGACTCGCTGCACAATTTCCACAGCAGATTGCAGTCGAGCATGGCTAACTTTCTGGAAGATACGCGAGCCTACCAGCAACAAACTTGGCTTTGCAGCAAAACGAGAGGGTGGCGTATGTGGCAGCTATGCGATATTATGTGTGGGGAGCAGCGCCAGAGTTTATTGGAGATGCCAGCTGTGGAAAAAGTGTCTCACCCCTGCTTGCGCCCAAGCTAGGTAAAATGATCTGATGCGGAGATAGTTAGTTAGTGACCACAGTTCTGCAAGTCAACTCCCAGAATTTTGTTGACACACCGGCCATACACCGCCTGACACAGCGTGCCTTGCGCTATTTGCACGCGGGCTTTTCTGTTCACCTGCGCGGCAGGAACCGGCAAAACAACACTGGCAATCCATCTGGCGAATCTTCTGGAGCGTCGGATTTTACTGGTGTTTGGGGATGATCAGTACACGTCTGCGGATCTGATTGGCAACCAGAAGGGCTACAACCGCAAGAAAGTTGTGGATAATTTTATCCACACGGTTGTGAAGCTGGAAGATGAATTCCGCCAGTCCTGGGTGGACGCCCGCCTGACCACAGCCTGTCGGGAGGGCTTTACCCTGGTGTACGATGAATTCAATCGCTCCCGTCCGGAAGTTAATAACGTCCTGCTCTCGGTATTGAAAGAAAGGCTGCTGGTGCTGCCAGCTGCTTCCCAGCAACAGGAATACATTCGCGCTCACCCGCATTTTCGAGTGATTTTTACTGCGAGCGACCGCGCCCGCCGCACCGGTGCGTCAGCAAAAATGCTGGCGGCAGAATGCCGCAGGCAGTGGTTGATCGAAAAGTGGAAACGAAACAGATAATTCGCTCTCCCCCAGGAGGTATTCAGTTATGACAAATCTCGATCTGATCCCGCCAGAATTCCTTTCGCACGAACACTACCGTCAAATGATGGGCCGGGACTACCAGCGCCGCTATGCGGAGTGGCACGGGGAGTATCTCCGGCATCAAAATGAGTTTCTCAGCGACCAGCAGGCTCGGATTCGCGAGCGGGATGAGCTGCGAAACAAGTTTTACGAAGAAAACAAACGCCGCACCTCGGAATCCCGCCAGGAATTTTTGCGCTATCAGAACAAATACCTTGCGGAAATGCGCCGCTACTAGAACGCTGGGGAAAAATTAAAGTCGAGGTGAGGGAACCGGGTATCTGTACCGGGTAAAAGCTATTTTTCGGAGGGAAAGAAAAAACGCGGTTAACTCAATAAAACACCAATACCAAGGAAATTTTGCGAAGCCGGCATAAAAGACGGAAAAGTGGCGAATTTATTCCCGGGGCAAATCACGGATGTCCGGATTTGGAATCGCGTTTGCAGCGAGGAGGAAATTAAAAAAGAAATGAACAGTCTGGCGATGGGTCAGGCACCTGGCTTGGTGGGGTACTGGCCCCTGAAAGAAGCCACGGGCATGACTGTCCCTGACTACACTTCTTATGGCCATGACGCGGCAATTAACACTTCCAGCTGGGAATCTCTGGTTGGGCTGGTTATGATCAAAAACCAGTCGAATGGCCACCAAAACGGCAATGGCAGATATTAGAGATCAATCCCAGTCCACTCACCGGCTCGTGCTGGGCACACCGGTGAGGGCAATGGCTCTGATGGATCTGCACGTTTAGGTACAGAGAAGTTGTACAATTGTAGGGTTGCTTAGAAAATTGATCGGCATTTAGGTGAAATTATCATGGCAGTTGAAAAAGTTAACTCATCTTCCAGTCTGGCTGAAGTTATCGACCGCATTCTGGATAAAGGGGTCGTAATCGACATTTGGGCGCGGGTATCGCTGGTGGGGATTGAACTGCTAGCAGTAGAAGCGCGGGTTGTGATCGCTTCCGTCGAAACCTATTTGAAGTACGCTGAAGCGGTGGGTCTGACCTCTCAAGCTGCTGTACCTGCGGTATAATCAGCTGTGGCGCTCTTAAGTTCTGGCGGAGCTTGTTAATGTCCTAGAAAAAAGGCTTTTCCGAAAGCGTGACCGTAAAATGCTTTTCGGGAAAGCTTTAAACCCGTGCGCTGGGGAAGTGTTTCAAGAACCGGCACGCTGCGAGATCGCCGGCTGTCGAGCGGCGATATTTTCAGAAATAGCGCCCGGAATTTGGGCGCTATTGCTACAAATTTAGTGGGCGATATCGGTCGCGACTATAAGCTCACCGGGGTGCCGGTGGCCCTATCATAAAACTTCCAGAAAGTCAAAGAGTAAGGTAATCCATGAAACTGCAACAAGCTGCTGGGGGAGAGCAAGCTAGAGAGGTTGACCTCGGTTATTCTCCAACGGCAATTCCCTACTTTAATGGCATCAACGATCGGATTAATATTCCCTATTCGGCGGAGTTCAACCCGACGAGTAGCTTTACGGTTGAGATGTGGGTGCGGTTTCAGGGCGGCAGGGGCTACCGGGCAGTCTTGAGCTCGGTTAGCGGTTCCGCCAAACAGGGACGGCGGGGGTATCTCTTTTGCGTCAACCTGACTGGGCAGTGGCAGTTCTGGGTGGGCACGGGTAAGATAGGTGCGCCTTGGGTGGCACTCACCGGCTCGCTGGCTAAAGTCGGAGCATGGACTCATTTGGCAGCAACCTATGATTTAGAGTCCCAAACGGCGAGTTTATACGTCAATGGCAAGCTTTCGGCGCAGCGGACAGGAACTCCCTTCCTGCCGAACAGTGGCAACCCAATGCATGTGGGCGCAGGGGCAACGGAACAACCGGGAGCGAGTTCTTGTTTCTTTCACGGTCTGATTACAAAAGTGCGGATCTCGGACAGAGCTCTGTCTGGTGCAGAACTTCAGCTACTTGCCGCACCGGGATCGCCAGACGCAGGGCCGACAACAATACCCCCAACGCAACCGACGTCAGGGGGAGGTTCAGGGGCAGGTGGGCCGACTGCCGGTGCCGGTGGGACAACTGCCGGTGCCGGTGGGGCAACTGCCTGTGCCGGTGGGGCAACTGCCTGTGCCGGTGGGGCAGGCACCGGTGCCGGTGGGACAAGTTCAGGCACCGGCACGACTGATTCGGGCACCGGCACGACTGATTCGGGCACCGGCACGACTGGGACAGGCACCGGCACGACTGGGACAGGCACCGGCACCGGCACCAGTGGGACAAGTTCGGGCACCTGCACGACTGATTCGGGCACCGGTACAGAATTTACCGGAATGGGGAGCTATTTGGCACCTACCCAGCACCTGGCACTTCTGCGTACTTTGTGAATTTTTTTGAAACCCAACATGAATGGGTTCATGTCACTTGGGTGAAAGAAGGAAAAGAGTTCCGAATTTACCGGAATGGGGAGCTGTTTGCCACCCGCTCTAGCGCACCGGAAAATGTTTACACTGAGAAGGGGAGCTACTATATAGGACGGAGTGACAAATTCTTTGCCGGTCAAATTGCTGAACTGAGTGTCTGGAGTGTGGCTCGCACCGGCGCTGAGATTCAGAAGGATGTCCACCGGCATCTGAAGGGTGATGAGTTGGGATTAACTTATTACTGGCCTTTAAATGAAGGCACTGGCGATACTGTGCTTGATAAGGGCAAAAATGCCAATCACGGCAAGATTTATGGCGCGACTTGGCAGCGGGTTGAGCTGCCGATTGTTTAATTAGAGCTGCCTTGAAAATGTTTGTAGTTGGGCTTTAGCCCAATACCCTTCCAGGCTACCGCCTGGGAACGCCACTCGGTCGGATCTCCTCCTTTATGCCGAGGGTAAAAAGGAACAGGACTTAGGCAGCGACCTTAATTGTGTGGTGGGTTACGCAACGCTTACCCACCCTACAGATAAAGGCGCAAGCGTAAGTCCTGAGGAAAACAAAAAGAAGCAAAAGGTGCGGAGATGAATTTGACTTTTGAGAGTTTTGATCATATAAGTCTGTACGACTCGCTTCACCTCGCTATGTTTAGCGGTAAAGGTGGAGTGGGGAAAACTACCCTAGCCTGCGGTTTCGCTCGCCGATGGGCCAGATTATTTCCCGACGAACAAATCCTGTTAATATCCACAGATCCAGCTCATTCTGTAGGAGATGTGCTGCAAATAAATGTGGGGAACAGCGCCTCAGCGCTTGCCGATTTGCCCAACTTGAGCGTTCGGGCGCTAGATGCGAAAGAATTGCTGCTGGAATTTAAGGCGAAATACGGCAATTTTTTAGAAATTTTGGTTGAGCGGGGTAGTTTTGTCGAGGGGGAAGATTTAACGCCTGTTTGGGATTTGGACTGGCCCGGTTTAGACGAAATCATGGGTCTGCTAGAAATTCAGCGCCTGCTCACAGAAAAAGTGGTAGACCGCGTGGTGGTTGATATGGCCCCTTCCGGTCACACGTTAAATCTGCTGGGAATTAAGGATTTTTTGGATATCGTTTTAAATTCTTTGGAACTGTTCCAAGAAAAGCACCGGGCAATTGCCAAAAGTTTTAGGCGGAAGTATAAGGCAGATGAAGTAGATGAGTTTTTGGTCAATATTAAATCTGAATTGGCGGAAGGCAGGCGCTTGCTGCAAAATGAAGGGTTTACCGCTTGCTCGGTGGTGGCGATTGCCGAACCGATGAGTCTTTTGGAAACGGAACGATTTCTAGAAAGCTTGCAAGGGTTGGAAATTCCTTGCGGGGGGGTATTGATAAACCTGGTTTTGTCAGATGCCGGTGCGGATTTAGACCGCTACAGCGAACAGCAAGAGTTGCTGGACAAATTCCTCAAAATACCGGGTAACCAGCCGGTTTTTATTGTACCGCAACAGGATGCGGAACCCCTTGGGGGTGCGGCGCTAGACCGTATTATTACCCAAGTTCAAAAAATTGATAAAGTTGCGCTTGCCCCACCACCGCCCATACAGTGGCCGGTTAAAGTGCTGCCCAGTTTCAGCGATTTTATTGACGAAGGACGCCAACTTATCCTGATTGGCGGCAAAGGTGGAGTGGGCAAAACTACAGTAGCGGCAGCTCTTGGGTGGGCGCTGGCCAATCGCTATCCAGAGAAAAAGATTAGGATGGTTTCTATAGATCCGGCTCACTCTCTGGGAGATGCTTTCGGGATAAAATTGGGGCACGAACCCAGCCAGATATCTGAGAATTTGAGCGGGCAAGAAATTGATGCGGAGATAGTATTAGAGAAGTTCCGCAATGACTATCTTTGGGAATTGGCTGAGATGATTAGCGGCGAAAGCGGTGAGGAAGGGGGGATAAAAATCGCCTACACTCCAGAAGCTTGGCGGCAAATTGTGGCGCAAGCTTTACCGGGGATTGATGAAATGCTGTCTCTGATTGCAGTCATGGATTTATTGGACAGCAAACAGCAAGATTTAATTATACTGGATACTGCGCCTACCGGCCACCTTCTCCGCTTTTTGGAAATGCCATCCGCACTGGCAGACTGGCTCGCTTGGATATTCAAACTGTGGGTGAAGTATCAAAATGTTTTGGGGCGAGTGGATTTGATGAGCCGGTTGCGGAAGTTGCGCCAGCAAGTTGTGGCTGCGCAGAAAAAGCTAAAAGACCCGCGCCACACGGAATTTATTGGTGTGATTCAAGCTCATGCTGCTATTATAGCAGAACAAGTGCGGTTAGGCGAGTCCCTGCAAAAAATGGGTGTCCCTCAGCGGTACATTGTGCACAACCGCTACATTCCAGATGTGGAAATTGATGCTGGGCTGTTTGCGGAGGAAATGATTATTCGGCTGCCGGTTTTGCCCCGCTCTGTGGAACCGCTCGCTCGGATAAAAGGAGCCGCTAGTCTGCTGTTTTGATTTGTGTTTAATAAACCGCCCCCGTAAAGGAGCGCCAAGGGAAGAAAACAGAGAGAATTGCTCCCTTCCCTGTAAGATAAAGCTGGCGCGATCCGTGAGGGGCAAGACCCCACACCGGCTCCCGCCACACGCCCCTGATATAGCAGCAGTCATATTGGGCGCGGACACTGATGGCCCAATATGATTACTGCTATATCAGAGGTTAGGGGCGGGTTTATCGGTGTTGTAGCTGTGTGGCACTCTTTGTGGATGAACCCGCCCCTAGATCATGTTAAAGCCCAAGTCCTGCGCCCTAAGTGCCTACTGCTATATCATCTCCGCTCAATTGCCCACATTAATTGTTCTATCCTCTTCCTCATGCCTTGGCGTCCGAGGGCTGGCTGAGCGGTTCACTCTTAACCTCACTCAATCAGACGGAATATTGCCATCACCCAAAAGGCAGAGCCTGCATTCCAGGTAAAACTGCGAGCGGACAAGCAGGGTTAGTACCGGCTCGCACAAAAATGGTAAGATGTTTATATAACAACTGGGGAGTAATTTGATGAGCGATCTATTTAAAGGATTTGAGGAGTTATTAGAACTTGCGAAAACCTTAGAAGAAAAAATTGAAAAAGGAGAACTGAAGGCGGATGTGCAGTTTAGCGCTCGCTCTTTGAGCAGTATTCCCCGCGCTGGAAATATTCCTCGTGGCAACACCGGCACAAGTCGTGCACGCACTCAACCGGCACCGTCAAGCTCCAGTTCTGCAGGTGCTTCCTCGGCATCCCGAGAGCCGGTGAAACCTCAGCCGACAGCTGGAAGTCCCTCCCTAAAAGATGTAGGCGGATTGAGCGAAGTTATTAAAGAGCTCAAAGAATTAATCGCCATCCCTTTAAAACGCCCCGATTTGCTGGCTAAAATCGGACTGGAACCCACACGCGGCGTCCTGTTAGTCGGTCCAACCGGCACCGGCAAAACCCTCACCGCCCGCGCCCTAGCGGAAGAGTTGGGCGTTAATTACATCGCTATAGTTGGGCCCGAAGTGATTGGCAAATACTACGGGGAAGCGGAACAAAGATTGCGGGAACTCTTTGAGAGAGCTGCGAAAAGCGCCCCTTGTTTGCTATTTATTGATGAAATCGACAGTCTCGCGCCAGACCGCAGTAAAGTAGAAGGGGAAGTGGAAAAACGGCTCGTCGCACAGCTGTTGGGTTTGATGGACGGTTTCGCTCAAACTCAAGGAGTTATTGTGCTCGCCGCCACCAATCGCCCCGACCATCTTGACCCTGCTTTGCGCCGCCCTGGTCGATTCGATCGGGAAGTCCTGTTTCGGGTTCCAGACCGGCAGGGACGTTTGGAAATATTGCAAATCCTGACTCGCGCTATGCCTTTAGACAGGACGGTCAATTTAGAAGCAATTGCCGATTTAGCGGTTGGATTTGTGGGTGCGGATTTGAAAGCTATCTGCCAAAAAGCTGCTTACAGCGCCCTGCGCCGGCAAGTCCCCTCAATTGAGGCGGCAATTCCCGACGCGATGACGGTACAGCAGTCGGATTTTTTGCAAGCGCTGAAAGAAGTTAAACCGGCAGTTTTGCGGTCGGTAGAGGTGGAATCGCCTAAGGTTGCTTGGGAGGAAATTGGCGGTCTGGAGAGTATTAAACAAACCCTGCGCGAATCGGTAGAAGGCGCACTGCTGCATGCGGAACTTTATTTGAAAACAAAAGCCCGCTCGCCCAAAGGCATCTTGCTGTGGGGTCCGCCAGGAACTGGGAAAACGATGTTGGCGAAAGCAGTTGCGTCGCAAGCGAGAGCGAATTTTATCTGCGTTAACGGGCCTGAATTGCTGAGCAAATGGGTGGGCGCTAGCGAACAAGCGGTGCGGGAATTGTTTGCCAAAGCGCGACAAGCTGCACCTTGCGTTGTGTTTATTGATGAAATCGACACCCTAGCGCCGGCGCGGGGGCGTTACAGCGGCGATTCTGGCGTCAGTGACAGGGTGGTGGGACAGTTGCTGACAGAATTGGACGGTTTGCAAACCGGCGCGACGATTCTGGTGATTGGCGCTACCAATCGTCCCGATGCTTTAGACCCCGCTTTGTTGAGGTCGGGGCGGTTGGATTTACAATTAGTGGTGGATTTGCCCAATCTGGAAAGCCGGTTGGCGATTCTAAAAGTTCACAATCACGAGCGTCCGCTGCAGGATGTGGATTTGGCGTACTGGGCGACGGTAACAGAGGGTTGGAATGGGGCGGATTTGGCGCTTTTGGGCGACAGGGCGGCGGTGGAAGCTATTCGCCGGTATCGCAGTGAGGGAATGACGGAGCCGGCGGAAATTCGGATTACGACTGAGGATTTTAGCTGCGCTTATCAGGTGTTGAGCGAGCAGAAGCCGGTTGTGTGATTCAATGGGTCGAGTAGCTAATTATAGCAGATTGTAACTGAGTGAGGTACAGATATTGATCCCCCCCTTACCCCCCCTTAAAAAGGGGGGGAACATTTTCAAAGCCCCCCTTTTTAAGGGGGGTTTGGGGGGATCTAACTGTACTGCACTCAAGTGAAAAGTGCTATAATAAGGAACCGCTATAGACGCGCGGCTCGGCTTCCCCCAGGGTAGACGCCAAGAACGCCAAGCCCCTGCAAACCTATTATCCCACGAATGCGCAACGCACCCCACAACAGCTATTGGGAGAACTCGTGAAAGATTCGGAACAGACAAACATCTGGTACAGCTCACAAGTTGGTGCCCACACCTCGGAACAGAGAAAAACCTGGTACAGTTCAGTAGCAGATGCCTACAATAGGGTAAGACCTCGCTACCCTCAGGCGCTGATTAATCGCGCTGTCGAGTTAGCCCAACTTCCTGCGGACGCGCAGATTCTGGAACTGGGATGCGGTCCGGGAATTGCAACTGTGCCGTTTGCTGAATTGGGCTTTTCAATGGTTTGCCTTGAGCCCAGTCAGGAATCTTGCGATCTGGCGCGGCTCAACTGCGCCCAGTATCCAAATGTTGAGATTTTGAATGCGGCTTTTGAAGAGTGGGAGCTAGAGGCTGAGCGATTTCATGCGGTTCTGGCTGCAACTTCTTTTCACTAGCAGTTTTTTCGGTCCAAAATAAGGACCACCCGCCATAGCTAGGATTTTCTCTGCGGCCTTCCAAGGGAGTGGTAGGAAAGTCCGCTGCTACGAACTTCCTCGAGCGGGTAAATGTTCCGCAGGTCCACCAGCACTTTCTGCCTCAGGCCGCGCGCCAACCGGTCCAGATCGAGCGCGCGGAACTGGTCCCACTCCGTCAGGATGACGGCGACGTCCGCTCCCTCGGCGCAATCATAGGCGCCGGTCGCGAAATCCACGCCCTTCAACATCTTGCCCGCTTCCTTCATGCCTTCCGGATCGAAAGCGCGGATCTTCGCGCCCTTTGCCTGCAGGCCGGGCACGATCACCAGGCTCGGCGCATCGCGCATGTCGTCGGTGTTGGGCTTGAAGGTCAGGCCGAGCACGGCGATCGTCTTGCCTTCGACGCTTCCGCCGGCCGCCTTGACGATCCGCTCGACCATGTTGTGCTTGCGCTGGTCGTTTGCGCGGATCACCGCGTCTACGATCGTGACCGGCGTGCCGGCATCGTTGGCGGTCTTGGTGAGGGCGAGCGTATCCTTGGGAAAGCACGAACCGCCATAGCCAGGGCCCGTGTGCAGGAACTTCGAGCCGATGCGGTTGTCGAGGCCGATGCCGCGGGCCACCTGCTGCACGTTCGCCCCGACCGCGTCGCAAAGGTCGGAAATCTCGTTGATGAAGCCGATCTTGACCGCCAGAAATGCGTTGGCGGCATATTTGATCAGCTCCGCCGTTCGCCGGTCGGTGATGACCATCGGCGTCTCGTTCAGGTAGAGCGGCCGGTAAAGCTCGCGCAAGGCGGCGATCGCTCCCTCCGATTGCGCCCCGACGACGATGCGGTCGGGCCGCTTGAAATCGCCGATCGCAGCGCCCTCGCGCAGGAATTCCGGGTTGGAGGCGACGTCGAAATTCGCCGACGGGCGGACCTTGCGGATGATCGCCTCGACCTCGTCTCCGGTTCCGACCGGCACCGTCGACTTGGTGACGATCACCGTGTAGTCCTCGATCAGACCTCCCAGTTCCTCGGCCGCCGCGTAGACATAGGAAAGATCGGCATGGCCGTCGCCGCGCCGGGCGGGCGTGCCGACCGCGATGAACACGATATCGGCCTTGCTCACCGCCTCGCGCGGGTCCGTGGTGAAGGAAAGCCGCCCTTCGCGGACGTTCTTTTCAACAAGATCGTCAAGTCCGGGCTCGAAAATCGGTATTCGCCCCTCGCGCAGGGCATCGATCTTGGCGGCATCCTTGTCGATGCAGGTAACCTCGTGGCCGAAATCGGCAAAGCAGGCCCCCGATACCAGGCCGACATAGCCTGTTCCGATCATGACAACGCGCATTGCGCCTATCTCCAGTACAATTTCAGGAAGGAATACCTGTTGCCGCTCGCAACAACCGCCCGCACCTGACTACAAAAACCGTGCCAAGCGCGCAACCCGGATGCGTCGGCGCTGTTAACGGGGAGTATCGATGAGGCTTGGCGCGAACCGGCGCATCGGTTATGTGTGCCTAGGGGGTCCCGTAGCTCAGCAGGATAGAGCATCAGATTCCTAATCTGAGGGTCACAGGTTCGAATCCTGTCGGGATCACCATTCTTTAAGGTTGCCCGGCCCGTTTTGCAGTCTGCTAGCAGCGGCGGTCATTGTTTTTGGCTGTACGTGTCGCGTCCATGCACGCTAAAAGCGCGGTTGATGCCTGACTTGCCAATACACAGGCCAGGGCAGGCCCGATCGGCCAGGATCGGGCTTGTCGCAGGCCTTGTCGTCTTCATCGCCACCATGCTGACGCCTCCGCCTGACGGCTTGTCGGAGGCCGCATGGTTCACAGCCGGCCTCGCGATGATGATGGTAATCTGGTGGAGCACCGGCCCTGTACCGCTGGGCATAACCGGCCTGCTGCCGGCGTTGCTGCTGCCCCTGGCCGGCGTGACGCCGGTCGGCGAAGTGACGTCGGCTTATGGGAATCCTCTCGTCTTCCTGTTTCTTGGCGGCTTCCTGCTTGGGGCGGCGGTCCAGCGGCGTCGCCTGCACCGGCGGATCGCCTATTCCGTCGTCCGCCTCGCCGGCACCGGACAACGGGCGCTGGTGCTCGGCTTCATGATGGCGAGCGCCCTGCTTTCCATGTGGATCAGCAACACGGCCGCGGTCATCCTGATGCTCCCCGTTGCCCTGTCCGTCATCGGCGCCGCCGGCATGCCGGCCGAGGACGGCGGGGGGCGCCGTTTCGCCAAAGCCCTGCTGCTCGGACTTGCCTACGGGGCTAGCATCGGAGGCATCGGCACGCTGGTCGGTTCGCCGACCAACGCCCTGACGGCAGGCTATCTCGATGAGCATGGTGCAGAAGTTTCCTTTGCCCGCTGGTCGTTCATCACCCTGCCCTTCGTGATACTGTTCATCCCCGCGGCCTGGTTGATCCTCACCCGGCTCGTATTCCCGCTCGACGGCAGGCTTGGCGGCGAAACCGCTGGGGAAGGACTTCTGCTGGCCATACGCCCACCGGATTCGTGGAGCACCGCGGAAATCCGGGTCGCCCTGGTTTTCGCCGGAACAGCCTGCCTTTGGGTGGCAAGGCCAGTGCTTGATGACTGGCCGCCTCTGGCCGGCCTCAGCGACACAGCCATATCCCTCGCCAGCGCCATTCTTCTCTTCCTCATTCCCGCTGGCGGCAAACCGGAAGAACGTTCTTCATCCCTGATCGGCTGGGAGGACACCCAATCCATCCCCTGGCAGATCCTGCTGATGTTCGGAGGCGGATTGGCGCTTGCCTCCGCCATCGAATCCACCGGGCTGGCGGGCTGGATCGGCAGCGGCCTTGCTGCGGCGAGCGACCTCCCGGACATGGCCTTCGTCGGGCTCACGGTCTCGGCCGTGGTGATGTTGACGGAACTGGCAAGCAACACAGCCACGGTGGCCGCCCTTCTGCCGGTCATGGTGTCGGCGGCGCAAGTGGCCGGTCACGATCCGGTCGCGGTTTCGATCGCCATCGCCATGGCCGCGAGTTGCGCCTTCATGCTACCGGTGGCAACGCCCCCAAATGCAATCATCTTTGCTTCGGGCCACGTGACCGTCGGCGACAT
>JALOOK010000052.1 GCA_025454445.1 Oscillatoria sp. Prado101
GGCTTTAGCCCAAAGTTTGTAGTTGGGCTTTAGCCCAAAGTTTGTAGTTGGGCTTTAGCCCAAAGTTTGTAGTTGGGCTTTAGCCCAAAGTTTGTAGTTAGGCTTTAGCCCAAAGTTTGTAGTTGGGCTTATATCCCTTAATCACATAGAGGGTGCGTTCCGCGCTGACAGAACTTCCCAGACGCCGCACTATTGCCGGCGGAACGCACCCTAAGAACTGCCCTTTTTTTCAATCCAAAATCCGGGCATCCAAAATCCGGGCATTGGTATTACAGCCTCACCCCCCTCTACAATCCCCCTCTCAGGAAAACCAGCCGGCTGTAAAATTCAAAAGCCGGGTCCCAGTTGCTCTCTGTGCGGCGGAAAACATCGATATAAGATTTAACAGGGCGCAGCAAATCAGCGCGGTTGATCACCGCTTCCCCAAACGGCGTGAAATCAGACCAAACTTTTGATTCAGGTAATTGCCGGTTCAGCCAATTAACCAAGGCGTTCCAGTTGGAACTGAAATTGGCAGTGCTACCTGTCACGCCCCTACCCAGTGGAACCTGCTGAGCCGGCGTCAGGGAAACTCCCTGCTGAAACTCGTAGGTTTGATCGAGCAGCCGCAAAATGCAGCGTCGGCTTGATAAGTGCAGATCGCAAATGTGCGCGTATTCATGGGTTTGCTCTTTGTATTCTACCTCACCGTGCAGGATATCGAATTCCGCATAGTTCTTAAAGATTGGCAGCAGTCCTTCCACTCGCTGCGCAACTTCTGACCAGTTAAAATTAATCTGACCAATCTGATTCGATTCGTCTTTACACACAGCGATTGCGCTGGGAGAGTCAGACAGGAAATAGCTGACTCGGAAGACTCGAATCTCCTGGCTTTTGGCGAGAGATACGCAAAAAGCCGGAATTCCCGCCTGCTTCAATTCAGCGACGTAAACGCCTAACTCCGCCATTGTGCCCGTGCGGTACAGCCGCCAATTTCGAGTTGGGAGTTGCAGGCGTGCGGTGTAAGGATCTAGCTCCATAATGCGGGCAAAATGTTTGGCAGCTTCAGCTTTTGTTTCAGCGCTCACCGGCTCTAAAATCAGCACGCCCGGTTCAGTATTCTGGGTATCTGCTTTAGCTTGGGCAATAGCTTTTTCGCGCTTTTGTTTGACAATTGCCTGCAAGCGCTGCAACCCCTGACGCGCTTGATCCGCAATCTTGGGGTTGAGCGCGTTGCGCAAAAGCTGCCGGTAGACACTTTCTGCAGCCTCCAACTTGCCAGACACTTCATGCAAGCGTCCCAGATAAACCTGCCCCCACGGATTTTGCGGATACTGCTGGAGTAAAGCCGATACTAACTGCGCCGCTTCTCGATAGTCTTTGCGCTCAAATGCCGCTGCTATTTTTTCAATTACACTCATATGTTTCCATGGAATGGCTTCAACCATATTGCCATAATATTAAGAGTTATTTATATATTATAATTACATCTTATTAGGAAATTAACCCACACCAGGCATAGAGACGCGAAACTTCGCGCCTCAATGTTTTTGAACTGCCGGAATTAATTCGCCCGGATAGTTGACAAACATCCTCTCATGCAAAAGCAGATAAGAAAACAAGTCACACTATGTCACACTATTGCAAGCCGGTAAAAATTTGTTCTGATGGCTCCTTTTCAACAGATGAATCCAGAGTCTGGACGACGAACGGCAAAGCAGCTCCCTTCAAACCGCGTTTAATGCGCTCCTGGGTTTCCGCAAACACAACAAACAGGGGATAAATTTTGTCCGCACCTTCACTGAGAATGTAGCGGTAGCGCTCCGGCATCAACCAGTCATAGTTTTTGCTGAGCAAAATTTCCGTCTGACGCCAGCGACGCAGGAGATCTGAGAAATCTTCATGCGGGCGGTGGATGAAAATCATAATTTCGCCCCCCGTTTTGATTTTCCATTCCGGATCGCACATCAAAATTACCACATCACAGGGCAATTCAATAACTTCCACCGTTCCCACTTTTGCGGCGCTTGAGTTCGATACCTCGTGGCGGATGCGCACATTGGGCAATGGAATCGCGATCACGCTCTCGTCAGGGCGGCGCAGACTCGGAATCATCTCCAAATAGGGCCGGTACTGCTTGAGAAGCGCGATCGCTGACAGGGAATTGCTGTACTCAGCCAGCAATTCTTCGTAATGAGAATTTTTCACCAGCATGATTTTTTTGATTTGAGGTTTTATATTTTAGAGGCTTGATTTTAGATTTTAGATGCCCTCCCGAATCCAAAATCATTGCCTCCAAAATTGTTTTAGCCCATCTTTTCAAATACCGCAAACATCGGCAGGTACATGGACATCAGAATACAGCCCACCAATCCGGCGATGCCCACCATCATGATCGGCTCCAGCGTACTGGTCAGACCTTTAACTGATTGCTCCACTTCATCCTCATAGAAATCCGCCACTTTCGACATCATTTTGTCGATTTCGCCCGTTTCTTCCCCAATCGCCATCATGCTAATCGCCATGTTGGGAAAAATTTTCTCTCTGGCAAAAGCAGCGGTTAAACTGCCGCCCTGTTCCACTTCTTTTTTCGCCCCTATAATCGCATTTGCGATCACCTGATTTCCTGCAGTTCTCGCCACAATGTCAAAGCAACTGAGCATCGGCACCCCTGCGCCGGTGAGCATACCAAACGTGCCGCAGAAGCGAGCCACCGCTGTTTTTTTCAGCAGGTCGCCAATCATAGGCATATTCAGCATCGCCCGGTCAACTTGCAATTTCCCCGACGGCGTTTTGTAGTAGCTCTTGAAGGCAAACATGAAAACATTAATCCCAACGATGAGGGAGCCGAGTTTCCAAGGCGTTCGGAAAAATTCACTGCACGCCAGCATGAGAACAGTCAGGAGAGGCAGTTTAGCCCCCATTTCTGAGAAAATCTTGGCAAAGGTGGGCAGCAGAAACGTCGTCATTCCGAAAAACACCAGAACCGCGATCGTTCCTACGGCTTTCGGGTAAGACGACGCTGACTTGATCTGGTTCTGCAATTTCGCCGACTTTTCCAGCATAACGGCTAGTTTGTTCAGCACCATGTCCAGAACACCGCCGATTTCCCCCGACTGGATCATGGCGCAGTATAGATCGTCAAAGCAATCGGGAAATTTGGCCATAGATTCCGCGAGCGTAACCCCCGATTCTATATCGGCTTTAATTTCCCCCAGAGACTTTTTCAGCTTGGGATTTTCGCACTGAGCGTACAAAACGCCGATCGCTTTCACCAAGGGTAGACCTGCGTTGAACATCACCGACAGCTGGCGCGAAAAGACGGCTTTATCTTTGACCGTCAGCTTGGCAAATATCGCCTCCAAGTTGCTGAAGTCAAAGCCTTTGGCTTTGCCACCCTTGTCTTTCACACCCGCACCGGCACTGGCGACAGACATAGTGAACCTCCCATCCAAAAACAATTAAAAATCTCTAATTCCCCTCGTTAATTACCCTCGTTCCCAGCCTGGCAGCTGGGAACGCGGCTCTTTCGGCACCGCCGACTTTCTGCAACAAGCAGATTAACAGTGTAACAGCTTAACTCTCCTCAGTGAGCGGCGGCTTTTTCACCGGCAGGTCGCGGTCCGATCAAGCGCTCCAGCTCATCGGCTTTACTCGCCTTGCTGATCGCGGCGTCCCAACTGACTTTGCCGTCTCGGTAGTGCTTAGCGAGCGCCATTTCCATAGTCTGCATACCCAACTTCATGCCGGTCTGGATCGCCGAGTAAATCTGCGAAGTTTTCGACTCTTTGATCAAGTTGCCGATAGCGGGAGTGTTCACCAGAATTTCCTGGGCGCACACCCGTCCGCCGCCAATCTTGGGCACCAGGTTTTGGCTGCAGATGCCCACCAAAGAGTTGCCCAGCTGGGCTCGGACTTGGGATTGCTGTGCCGGGGGGAACACGTCGAGAAGCCGGTCGATTGTCCCAGCCGCCGAGTTGGTGTGCAGTGTCCCAAACACCATGTGCCCCGTTTCTGCCGCTGACACCGCCAGTGAAATCGTCTCGAAGTCCCGCATTTCTCCCACCAGGATAATGTCAGGGTCCTGGCGGAGCGCACCTTTGAGCGCATTGGAAAAGCTCTTAGTGTCTTCTCCTTTTTGCCGCTGGTGAATCAAGCACTTGATGTTCGGGTAGACGTATTCAATCGGATCTTCCACCGTCAGAATGTGTTCCGCTCGCGTCCGGTTGATCAGGTCGATCAGAGCTGCCATTGTCGTGGTCTTTCCAGAGCCGGTTTGGCCGGTCACCAAGAACATTCCTCTCGGTCTTTCGATTAGCTCCCGCAGAATCATCGGCACCCCCAGGGCGTCCGCGTTGGGAATCTTAGACGCCAAAGCTCGCAAGCAAGCCGCCCAGCATCCCCGCTCCCGGTAAACATTCACCCGGAAGCGAGACAGCCCCTTCACCCCGTAGGCGCTGTCCAGCTCCCAGTTCTGCTCCAAGTCTTTGCGCTGGTTGTTGTTGAGCATGCTGAAGATCAGCCGCTGGCACTCTTGGGCATCTAGGGTTTCGCCGAATTGCAGCTGCGGGGTGAGTTTGCCGGAGATGCGGAAGAAGACAGGCGCACCCGCCTGGATGTGCATGTCCGATCCGCCCTGCTCGACCAGGGATTCCATGACGTCTTCAATTACGAATGACTTTTTCTGTTCCATCGTCTTCCCCAATGCGTTCGGTAGTTATAGATAAATTTAGCTAAACTTCTCTGGTCTAGAGGCACTCGCGAGTCAGCCAGACCCCGAAAGTGGAGATGGGCTTGGGAGTGAGGAGCGGGCAGTCAGGAAGAACCAGCAGCCGCGACGCCCCCAAAGAAAGCCCTCCCTCAGTCTTGGAATCGAGGCGTCATGCAGTACGGGCAGTCCAGCCACTCCTGCAGCAAGCCGGCACTGCAAACTTTACAAGTCAGGCCAACCTTGCGCTTCGCTTTCAGTTCCGCTTCTATGCCGGAATCGGTAAAGGTCACCCGGTCCACTTCTTCAAAGGTGGTGTAGCCCTGGCGCACCAAGTTCAAGCTGTACCCCAGCAGCGTCACCATGCCTTCTTCAATTGCCGCTTCCCGGATCTGCTCGGTGGGAGCGCCCTGAGAGATTAGGATTTGCAGCCGCTCGCTATTTCGCAGCACTTCATAAACCCCGACGCGCCCCTTGTAGCCCCCGCCATTGCATTTGGGGCACAAACTGCCAGCTTCCTTCCGCGCCGCCCTTTCTGATGGGGGAACGGTGCCAGCTTTATAGAATGTCACCCCAGATCCCAGCTCGCGAGAAGCGGACAGCCCGTACCTGCCCAGCTCCTCAGGGGTGGGCGTGTAGGGAGTGCGGCACTCAGAGCAAACCCGGCGCATCAAGCGCTGCGCCAGCACGCCAATCAGAGCCCCCGCCACCATGAAAGGCTCGATGCCCATTTCGTCCAAGCGGGCGATCGCGCCGGCAGCGTCGTTGGTGTGCAGCGTTGTCAGCACCAAGTGGCCCGTTAGCGCCGCTTCAATAGCCGTTTTTGCCGTTTCTTTGTCCCGCGTTTCCCCCACCAGAATCACGTCTGGGTCTTGCCGCATGAAAGCTCGCAGCAAAGCAGTAAAGTCCAGCCCCTTGGCCCGAATCACCTGACACTGGGTAATCCCCGGCAAAGCGTATTCGATTGGGTCTTCTGCAGTGCTGATATTTACCGCCGGATCGTTCCGTTCCGCCAGCACCGAGTACAGGGAGGTTGACTTCCCCGAACCGGTTGGCCCAGTCACCAAAATCAGCCCAAAGGGACGGCTGGCCATTTCTCGGACGTTCGCCAGGGCGTCTAGATCTGTAATTAGCTTGTCTAAACCTAGCTGGGTGGACGAGTTGTCCAAGATCCGCATACATATCTTTTCGCCGTAGCGGCTGGGCAAGCAGTTCACCCGGAAGTCCACTGTCCGTCCCTGGAAGATACGCCGGATGCGACCGTCTTGAGCGTTCCGCCGCTCCGCAATGTCTAGGTCAGCCAGAATTTTGAAGCGCGACACCAGCGGGTTGACAATCTTCTTGGGCAGTCTGAGATATTCCTGCAGCACCCCATCCTTGCGCATACGAATCCGCAGGAACTCTTCTTGCGGCTCAATGTGGATGTCCGACACCGCGTCGCTCAGCGCTCGCGCCAGGATTTGGTTCACCGTCTTGACAATCGGAGCCGAATCCGCTTCCGCCAGCGCCCTGTTCAGGTCCATGTCGGAGTCGTCACCGGCAGCCGCCTCCCCGATCTCCACATCATCCAGGGCGTTGGGGTCTAAGGTCAGATCCAGTGCCGCAGATTGCGCCGCCACTACCGCATGCTGTTTGACCTGAGCCTCCAAGTATTGGTTGAGCAGGTGTTCGTAGTCTTCAGGGGCAATCGCCCGCTTCAGCAATCCCAGTTTCTGAGGTTGCAACATCCGGTTGAGATCGTCCAAGGCTGTGAGATTGTCCGGATCGACCATCGCCACCAGCACGGATGGCGGAGCGGTTTCTAACTGGGCCAGTGGCAGCAAGCGGTGCCGCCGGCACATATCCACTGAAATCAGCGTCTCAATCAGGGAAGCCACCTGCTCTGCTGAAATTTGCTCCAGTTCCGGATCGATAGCTTCAAGGCCGTAGAGAATCTTCAGCTCAAACAGCTGCTGTTTCTTGTACTGGCGCTGTAACTCTGGAGGCAGTTCCTTCCCTGTAATCTCCTCCAGAATCGAGAGCAGGGGTTTGTTCGACTTCCGGCTTTCGCTCTGGGCTTGCTGCATCTGGTCGCGATTGGCGTGGCCCGCCTGAATCACTTTGTTGCCGAACGGAGAAAAATTACTCTGGAGTGTGATTAGAGCCCGCCGCTCTTTTGATGAATTCGGTGAATAGTTGGTTGTCATAGTCGATGTTCTAGTTCCTTTTTGATTGTTCCCAAAATTGTGCTGGCAATCTTCGAGGCATAACAGCTTCTAGAAAATTCTCGCCACATTGCTCCTCAGCCACCACAGCAGGTTGCCTGTCCGGCTCGTCCCCTCAAGGCCCTGCGACTCCCAGCCCCAGCCCCAAATCCCCCCGCCCAGATTCCAAGCTGTCTCTCCTTCCGACCGCTAGTCGGCACAGCAGCTGGCGCACCGGCTGACAGTGGCTGACTAATCGCGCTATACGGCAAGTCCCGTTCCTGCAGGAAACAATTGCTGGCCTTTGGCGGTAATTAGACAGGTTATAGAGATTCTTTGACCGGCTGCCCCACTCTCACTTTCTTGACAATATCGTTAGATTATGTTAAGGTCATCTCTCTCAAATTCCCACAGTTTAGATCCCGATTTAACCGGACAACTCTACATCTCAAGCGCGGGCTATTCAGTTTTCATTCAGTTTGGCTATCCTAAGCGCGAACTGTGTCTCAACTAAACCGAGGCCGGTTTCAATTGAGTGCCGAGCGCAGGCACGAACACAGCTACAATCTAGGCGGGGCTTGCCGAGCGCTCAAGTCCTGGCATCTGTTGCGTTTTGATCGGGAAATGGAAACCGGCTGCCGGCAGGCTGCAGGCAGTGCGGCTAGCCTGGGGGACGTAAGGGAATTCACTGTTACAGGCAAGGTCGGGGGGCACCCTCCGTGTGCCGCACCGCCCCTACTGCTACCGGTCGGGGATTTGATTTCAATCGCCTGAGCGCGGGATTGATCCCAACCAATTGTGGGCTGCTAAATATGATAGCGCATTCATTTTGCCTGTATTCGGCAGGAGTGAAAGCCGAACTACCGGCTTTAAAAGAGTTTGAGCCCAGCCCCCAGATGCCGGCTTCCCTTACCTGTGACCGCCTTTAAATTGGGCCACGGGGTGACGGCCCCGTTACGCTTTGCCATTCCCCCAACCAGAGTGTCAAAATGGTGAGAGCCGGCCCAAAGATCAGCAAGCAGCAACAAACCGCTAGCCCAAACGGGACTATTTTTGGCGTTGCACAGCTCAAGGATGATTGAAACCTTCTTGCCATAGGCAGGGGTGCCGGGTTCATCCCACGGGCTGTGCAACGCCGGATTTTTGCTCTGGGGGAGGTGAAATCAGCCATGCGCTCTTTCCGCAGGTGCGCACAGCACGCTGCCCCACACCGCAACAGCCCCGACTCACCCGACTTATGAAGGCCCCAACCTCCGCCTGGGGGTTGGGCGTTCCCGTTTTTATGGCAAACTTGTGGTATGGGTTTTTTGCCTGTGGCCGGAGCCGGCAAGCCCCGGAGCGCGGGCCGGCAAGTCCGGAGCGAGATCGCTGGCGTCCTGGTTGCGGCCTGAAAGCTGGCCATCTGGCAGGGAACGCCAATGGTGGGTCCGGAAGCGGTGCTAAGCGCCCGCTTTTCCCTCACCGCGCTCCCCCGACTGGCTGTCGATCCTTGATGCGAGGCCAGCCAGAAAGGGCGGGTTTGTCAGCCGGAGCTGAAACTCACAGCTATCCCTGACTCAACCTGCCCAAGTTTCACAGACCGACACCATCCCAGCAATGGGAGCGGGTTTGGCGGGTTCCGGCACGGAAAAACCCGCAGCTGATTTGTGTGTGGAGAGGCCCATACCCTGCCCTGCCTTTCCTCCTGCCGCGTTTTTCCTTGAGCGAAAACGCGGGAGTTTCTGGGCGTGAAAACAGATGATGGACGAAGAAAAGCAGCTAGATAACACCCAAAGCCCAAAAGATAAGGCGACCGAAGGTTCAGAGTCAGTGGCCAGCGCTAGCAACCCTGAGCCGGAGGCTGTGCCAGGGGATTCTCAAACCGGAGCAACAGGAGGAGCCGCCGATCTGGAAGCCTATGCCGCCGCCTACGCAGCGAGCCAGTCCGCCGCCTCTTCTGGCTCACCCGATCAGTTTGCGCCTGCAGCAGATCCAGCCGTAGTGGAAGCTCTGCTCCAGGAGATTGAGGGGCTGAAAGCTCAGCTGGAAGACTTTAGAAGTCAGTATGCGCGGCTGGCTGCAGATTTTGACAATTTCCGCAAGCGCACCGCCAAAGAAAAGGACGACATCGAGCTGCAGGTCAAGTGCTCTACCATCAAGGAACTGCTGCCCGTGGTCGATAATTTTGAGCGGGCTCGGGCGCAGCTCAAGCCTCAAACTGATGGGGAAATGAATATTCACAAAAGCTACCAGAGCGTGTACAAGCTTTTGGTAGATTGCCTGAAACGCATCGGGGTGGCTCCCATGCGCCCGAAAGGCCTTGAATTCGACCCCAATCTCCACGAGGCGGTGATGCGCGAAGCGACAGACGAACATCCAGAAGGCACTGTCCTCGAAGAGCTAGTGCCCGGTTACACGCTCGGAGAGCGCGTCCTGCGCCACGCTATGGTGAAAGTGGCTGCGGCTGTTGAAGCGCCGGCTGCGGCGGAGGAAACCAGCCCGGAGGAGGTAGCGCCAAGCTGAAGGGTGCCGCCCCCCCAACTCCCAAATTGTAAAGATTTCGCCTGCCGACGATCGGAATTCGCTTTAATTGCGGAATAATCCCAATAGACGGATTCCAAAGACATGCAATTTTGTTGAAATTCACCGCCACAAGCTATGGGAAAAGTCATTGGCATTGACCTGGGCACAACCAACAGTTGTGTTGCTGTTTTAGAAGGCGGTAAACCCATCGTCATTACCAACTCGGAGGGGGGGCGAACCACTCCGAGCGTGGTGGGGTTTGGCAAGGGTGACGAGCGCTTAATCGGTCAGACGGCCAAGCGGCAGTCCGTTACTAATGCTGAAAATACGGTGTACAGTATTAAGCGCTTTATAGGCCGGCGCTGGGAAGATACTGAAGAAGAGCGATCTCGGGTTCCTTATACCTGTGTGCCCGGCAGAGACAGCACGGTTGACGTTCAAATTCGCGACCGCACCTACACCCCCCAAGAAATATCCGCTATGCTCCTGCAAAAACTCAAGCAGGATGCAGAAAATTATCTGGGCGAGCCGGTGAGTCAAGCTGTAATTACGGTGCCGGCCTACTTCACTGACGCCCAGCGTCAAGCTACTAAAGACGCCGGCACGATCGCCGGCTTGGAAGTGCTGCGCATCATCAATGAACCGACTGCAGCCTCTCTCTCCTACGGCTTGGACAAGCAAGACCAAGAGCAAACTGTACTTGTTTTTGACTTGGGGGGCGGCACCTTCGATGTCTCCGTGCTGCAACTGGGCGATGGTGTGTTTGAAGTCAAATCCACCTCCGGCAACAACCACTTGGGCGGAGATGACTTTGACAACTATTTGGTTCACTGGATGGTTTATCACTTCTACCAAGTTGAGGGCATTGACCTGTCGCCAGACAAAATGGCCGTCCAGCGCATCCGGGAAGCCGCCGAAAAGGCAAAAATTGAACTGTCTTCCGCTATGTTGACCACGGTCAATCTGCCCTTTATCAGCGCTGATGAAAACGGTCCCAAACATCTGGAAATGGAGGTGACTCGCTCCCAGTTTGAAGAACTGGTGCAACCGCTAGTGGAGTGCACTATCGAGCCGGTTTCTCTGGCTCTTAAGGACGCCAATCTCTCGCCTGATGACATTGACCGGATTATTTTGGTGGGGGGATCGACCCGCATCCCAGCAGTGCAAAAGGCTATTACTGAGTATTTTGGCGGCAAAACGCCCGACCGCTCGGTCAATCCCGATGAGGCTGTGGCCCTCGGGGCCGCTATTCAAGCTGGGGTGCTCGGCGGTGAGGTGCAAGACTTGCTGCTGCTGGACGTGACTCCCCTGTCTCTGGGCATCGAAACCTTGGGCGAGGTGTTCACGAAAATTATTGAGCGCAATACTACTATCCCTACCAGCAAGTCCCAGATGTTTTCTACGGCAACCGATGGGCAGCGCACCGTGGAAATCCACGTCCTCCAAGGCGAGCGGGCAATGGCCTCGGACAATAAGAGTCTCGGCAAGTTCCTGCTTCAAGGTATCCCCCCCGCACCGCGCGGCGTTCCCCAAATTGAAGTGGTCTTTGACATCGACGCCAATGGCATCCTCAAAGTCTCCGCTCAAGATAAAGGCACCGGTCGGGAGCAAAGTATCCAAATTACCAACACCGGCGGGCTGAGCGAATCGGAAGTCGAGCAAATGCGGCGCGAGGCAGAACTGTTCGCCGAAGATGACCGCAAGCGCCGTCAAGTCGCGGAACTCAAAAACCAAGCGGATAGCCTATTCTATAATTATGAAGCTACTCTAAAAGAGAATGCCGAACTGGTCAGTGACGAACTCAAGGCTCAACTATCCCAGCAAGCTGAAGAGTTACGGGCGGCGCTCCGGGCCGATTCTCTGACGGTGGAGGAAATTAGGCAGTATATTGATGCCTTCCAAACCACCCTTTTCTCCATTGGCACTGCGGTGTATCAGGGAGCGAGCAGTTCTGCCGACGAGCTGGCAGAGGCTACAGATGGCGGCTGACCGGCACAAAAGTTTTCTTTTTCGGCCCGGCACCTGAACCGCTCGCAGCCCTCAACCCCTGCCCCCAGCACCACAGTTGCCCCTCCCCTTTCAAGGGGAGGTAGCAACATTAAAACTGCACAATATACAAAAGCAGTAAACTGATTGCAACCCTGAAAAACATCATTTTTGGCTCTCCCAGAACGAGGTTGATAAGGAAAACTTAACGTATGGAGGGCTGGCTGGATAAGGCATTGCCCATGCCCCATGCCCCATGCCCCATGCCCCATGCCCCATGCCCCATGCCCAAAAAAGCCAGTTTTCCACCCCTTGTCAGGGAGAGCCGATTTGTCCAGTTTCTGTAGTTTATCCCCACCAAAAGCGCTCTATGGCCCGCGACTATTATGAAATTCTCGGTGTCTCTCGCGACGCGGATAAGGAGGAAATTAAGCGCGTCTTCCGTCGCTTAGCCCGCAAGTATCACCCTGATGTCAATAAGGAAGAAGGGGCAGAAGACCGGTTTAAGGAAATCAATCGCGCCTACGAAGTCCTCTCAGACCCAGAGTTGCGCAGCCGCTATGACCGCTTTGGTGAGGCTGGCGTCTCCGCAGGCGCAGGTGTCGGCGCGGCAGGTTTCCAAGACTTCAGTGAGGGCTTCGCCGATATCTTTGAAAGCTTTTTCAGCGGCTTTGCCGGTGGCACGGCCCAGACGGCCCGCCGGCGCAGTGGCCCGGTGCGGGGCGATGACCTGCGGCTGGACCTGAGGCTGGACTTCCGCGAAGCCGTATTTGGTGGGGAAAAGGAAATCCGCATCAGCCACCTGGAAACCTGTGAGGTCTGTAGCGGCACCGGCGCAAAACCGGGCACCCGCCCCCGCACCTGCCCCACCTGCACCGGCACCGGTCAAGTCCGCCGCGCCACTCGCACCCCCTTCGGCAGTTTCACCCAAGTTTCGGTCTGTCCGACTTGCAACGGCACGGGTCAGGTGATCGAGGACAAGTGCGACTCTTGCGGCGGCAAGGGTCAAAAACAAGAAACCAAAAAGCTGAAAATTACTGTACCGGCAGGGGTTGACAGCGGCACCCGCTTGCGCGTCTCCAGCGAGGGCGATGCCGGTGTGCGCGGCGGCCCCCCCGGCGACCTCTACGTCTATTTGTTTGTTAATGAAGATTCGGAATTTCGCCGCGACGGGATTAATATCCTCTCCGAGGTGAAGATTAGTTACCTGCAGGCAATTTTGGGCTGCCGGCTGGAAGTGAATACCGTGGACGGGCCATCGGAACTGATGATTCCCCCCGGAACTCAGCCCGGTACGGTACTGACTCTGGAAAATAAAGGAGTCCCCCGCCTCGGCAACCCCGTCAGTCGCGGCGACCACTTGATTACCATTTTGGTGGATATTCCCACTCGCCTCACCCCAGAAGAGCGCACCCTCTTGGAACAGCTGGCTAAGATTAAAGGTGAGCGCACCGG
>JALOOK010000053.1 GCA_025454445.1 Oscillatoria sp. Prado101
CATCCAACAAGTTTTTGTCAATACTGATACTGCCGATGTAGTCGGGGTTAGCAGCCGTTAGCGTGCACAGGTGAATTTTGGCCAAAAGAAGCGTGCGATGCATTTCAGGAACCCGAAATCGTCACCCTCGGCCAGAAACCGGCCCCACCCTCAAAGGGAGAATCAAAGTCCGGTCAAGCGCAAGGTTTATTATCTCTAAGATATCGCCTCTAACCCTGCGGCGGTTCGGTCTGGCCTTTCCCCCGCACGCTCGGCCCTATCAAACAAACTAGAGCAAACCGGGCTGCAACTGTTTCCTCGGGCCCAAAAAGCACGCTCAATAGAAAGTGTGGGATTGCTCCCGTTGCTGGCGTCGCTCGTCCTAGCTTTTTTCGCGCCGGTTTGGTAAAATTTTATCAAAATTATGTAGTTGGGCGTCGGCCCAAAGGTTCGTAGTTGGGCTGCACGCCCAAAGGTTCGCAGTTGGGCTTCAGCCCAAAAGTTCGTAGTTGGACTTCAGCCCAAAAGTTCGTAGTTGGGCTGCACGCCCAAAAGTTCGTAGTTGGGCTGCACGCCCAAAGGTTCGTAGTTGGGCTTTAACCCAAAACTTCGTAGTTGGGCTTCAGCCCAAAGGTTCGTAGTTGGGCTGCACGCCCAAAACTTCGTAAAGCCAGACTTAAGTCAGTCCCGCCAGAAGCACCCAGGAAAAGTGTCGGGTTTTGATCTCAATCCGCTCTTGAGCAGGGCTGTTTTAGCCACCGGACTTGACAGGCCACCACTAAACTGCTTCCGGCCAGTGGCTGGACTCTCAACTGACTTTCTAACATACCTGCAACGCTGTTGAGATCAGGAAACTTTGTCTGTTGCGGGCGCTTTTCGCGCTCCGGTGGGGGAGTCTGTGCAGCCCCACAGTCAGGACATACCGGCACCGGCTGCAGCCTGTGGGAATTGCCCGGAAGGCAGCCGGGCCGGTGAGGCCCGGATATCCCACAGTCAGTTCAACTTAGGTTAAATCACCATAAGATCACTCAGTCAGGGCCGTCGGCGGTCGGGCCCTGGGCACTCATGCCTATAGACGGCGACCCCGATCTCCGGGGCGGGGACAGCTAGCAGCTTATTTGCTGCTGGCTTTGACGCACTGATCCACCAGGGGCATTACCGCATCGACATCCTTCCAGCCCAGGATTTGGGTCACTTTCTTTTCCAGATTTTTGTAGGTTCTGAAGAATTCGGCAATTTCTTCGAGCCGGTGCGGTGCCACGTCCTTGAGGGATTGGACGCTGGCGTAGCGCGGGTCTTTGTCGGGAACGCAGAGAATTTTCTCGTCGCGGTCGCCACCGTCGATCATCTCCAGCATGCCAATGGGCCTTGCCGCAATCACGCAGCCGGGAAAGGTTGGCTGGTCCATTAGTACCATACCGTCGAGCGGATCGCCATCATCGGCCAGGGTGTTGGGCACAAACCCATAGTCATAGGGGTACTGCACCGAAGAATAAAGCACCCGGTCGAGGGCAAAGGCTTGCATGTCCTTGTCAAACTCGTACTTGTTTTTGCTCCCGGCGGGAATTTCAATCAGAACGTTGATCAGGCCCGGTTTCGGTTGAGCGGGAATCCGCGATAAATCCACTGAGGTAACTCCTTTGCCAACAGTTATTTCGGGGTGCCGGTGCCCAGATCGCAGCCAGCCTCCGGCCATCCCCCGAATAGCATTTTAGAGGAAGATGGGCAGCCGCCAACACATACTGCATTTAATTCGCACACCAAAATATCGTTCACCGTCCCGGTCCGCTGGCGGGCGGCAGGGGTGGCAAAACCTGCAATCTCTGTTTCCCGCCTTGATTGTAGAGCTTTCCTCGCTGCGCCACCACAAAGTCGAGGGGGGCAAGCCGGTGCAAAAAAAGGTTAATTAATTCGCACATCCGACCCACCAGTTTAAATATATGCAGTTTTAATAAAAAAATTACTGTTCCCCACTCCAACCCCTAACCCCTAATCCCCAACCCCTAACCCCCAACCCTTAACGCCTAACCCCCAACCCCTAACCCCATAAAAGACCGGCAGGCGCGGGGCCATTTGGTCATTCCCCAAGGGGGGGAACGACAAGCGCCAGAGGGGAAAATTGGGTAAAATTGCTTTGGAAGAATGGGTCAGGCTGCTTTCCCGACAAATCCCGATCCTGTCAAACCGGCATCCCCACCGTTAATCCCGCGCTACTGGTAGCTGATAGGTCCGGGGTGGAAAAACTTCCGCATTGCTCGAAGAGTAGTGAGCGATGACAAACAGAGGTGCAGTCAGCGTCAGCAAAGCAATTAAAGTTCCCACAACATCTGCCAGTCCATGAGCAGGCTGGTCAGAAGCATTGGCAGACGGGCTACCGGATTCCATGATTGAGTAGGTATTATCACCAGTAAAGTCAACTTCCAGGAAGAGGAGAACTGAGCACCCTCTGATCCTGATTGTAGCGATTTATTTCAGAACGACTGTCTCAAAATCAACAATTCACAGACAATTAATCCTGAATCGCCCAAACTTTTATCCCACGGGGCTTCAGCCGCCTGCGGGGACAGAGCGGTGGCGGGGGTTCTGGCGGCCAAACAGGCAATCAGCCGGCACATTGGCTTAGTGACTCCAGTTTGGCGCTAGCCAAAGGGAGAGCTGTCCACCCCAGGGTTAGCCGCTGCATCCCCCCATCCCCTTTGCCCCCTCTGCCCCAAAAGCGAGCAGGTTGTGTCAATATACGAAACAGACGCAGCGGAGGGAGCAATGCCCAGTACAAAGGTGCCCAGTGCCCAGTGGCCAATGCCCAGTAGCATAAGCCTTACAAAACCGGTGCGAGCGCACAGGAGATCAAGGCGTCCCGCTGTCCCGCTGACAATTTTTGCCTGACATGCACCCAGTGAGAGCAGCCCTCACCTGAGGGCTCAGATTCTTCGAGTGTCCCGATCCGGAGCGCGGGTTTTCAGACGTTCCACTACAAATCTGTAACCGTCCAGGCTCCATCCCAGTCGTCTGGTGGCGGAGATTGCAGAAAATGCTGGCAGCGCTCTAGCTGAATAGCGGCGGCTTTGTCGCTGCTATCAATTTCCATAACTGTAGCGAACTCCCCCATAGCAATAGCGAACTGGCGCTTGAGGTATCGCTCCCGCCCTTTGTCGTAATACTCGACCGCCTGCAGCTTGTGTTCTGAAATCGAGTCGCTCCGCAGCGCCAGGACCTCATAAATTGCCACGGGACTGCTTTTTCCTTGCAGGCGGAGCGAGTCCAGCTGCCTGACCCATATCCGGTCCTTACAGGAACGATAGGTATTTTCTCCAATCACTATCTGGCAGCCATACTGTAGGCTCAAGCGTTCTATAAGTTGGCCCTGATTGACGCTCTCACCGATAGCCGTGAACTCCATCATGCTGGTGCGGCCAACATGGCTGCCGATCACCTTATCGGAATTGATCCCAATCCCAATTTTAATTTCTGGGTGAGACGCAGCATATCTCCTGGCGTTTACTTCTGACAAATTGTGGCACATTTCCATTGCCGTTTGCAGGGCGCACCAAGCGTGATTTTCCAAAGGCAAAGGCGCTCCAAATACGGCAATCGCAGCCGTGCCCACGCACGCTGATTCTACCTGTTTGTCCTGGTTGTGTTTGTACTTTAAAACAGCCTCCCCGACTGCTGCAAAATAGTCGTCGATCAGGCATGCCACCTCTGTGGCCTCTAGTTTTTCGGTCAGAGCGCTATAGCGGTAAATATCTGAGAACAAGACAGAAATTTCCTTACGCTCGCCTGCCAAATTGGCAGACTGGCTACCATATTCCATATTCCACACACAATTGTAAACAACCTTGTGCGAGACTCGCCTGCGGCGCTGTCAGGAGATTCTGCCACTGGAATGGCTCGCCTAGGCTTGCCGGCAGAATCCCTGAGTGACTCGCAGAGCACAGCCGGGAGTGATGCGAGCGAGAGCGCCCTACTTTTCGGTCAGCACCCAAACGCCATTCCAATCTTCGGCAGGTGGGTTCTGGATAAAATGCTGGCAGCGCTCCAGGTGTAATTTCGCAGCCTTGTTGGCTTTGTCAATTTCTACCACTTGGGCAAACTCACCCACCGCTCTGGCAAACTGGCGATTGCGGTAATACTCGCGTCCCTTATTGTAATGCTCGACAATCCGCTTTTTCTGATCGTCGAGCGGCTCGCTCTGCAGACCTACGACTTCATAAATCCTCACCGGCTCGCTTTTGCCTTTCACGGTAATAAAGTCCAGCTCCCTAACCCAGATCAGCTCCTTGCAGGGCTGATACGTCTTGTCGCTGATCACGATGTCCGTACCGTACATTTTGCTTGTCCCTTCCAAGCGAGAGCCGAGGTTCACCCCGTCCCCAATCGAAGTCAGCTCCATACGCTTGCTGGAGCCAATATTGCCGCTCACCACCTGGTCGGAGTGAATGCCAATGCCGATGCTGATCGTTTTCTTACCGGCAGCGTCTCGCTCTTGATTGAATATCGCCAGCCGGTGGCGCATTTCCACCGCCGTCTGCACCGCGCACCACTGGTGGTCGTCCAGGGGCAGGGGGGAACCGAACACGGCCATGATAGCGTCGCCGATGTACTTGTCCAGAGTGCCCTTGTACTTAAATACGGCGTCCACCATGCGCTCAAAATATTCATTGAGCATGTCCACCACCTCTTCGGCACTCATGCCTTCGCTCAAAGTGGTGTAGCTGCGAATATCCGAGAACAGCACCGAGACTTCCTTGCGCTTGCCGCCCAAGCCGGTGTCGCCACTTTGCAGCAACTGTTCGGCCACCTCCTGAGTCATGTAGCGGTACATGGTACTCTTGAGGCGCTTCTCATTGCTGATGTCCTCCATAACCACCAGAGCACCGTTGACCTTCGACCGATCGAGGGCGTCCGCGATAGTGTTGATCGACAGATTAACGCTGTGCTGTTCGACTCCGTGAGACAGTAAGGTTTGCTCCGGGTAATACTGCTCCGCCTTGCCGGCTAAAGCATCTTGGAACCACTTGCCAAAGTCGCCCTTCTCAAAGCGGACTAATTCTGTCACCTGCCTGCCCTCGATGCGCTCCTCTTTCAGGCCCAGCAACATCTTGGCCCGGTCATTGGCGGCGAGGACGTGCCCGCTTTTATCGGTGGAGATCACGCCATTGCTGAGGCTGCGCAGAATATCGCGCTGCATTTGCTCCTGCTGCTTGACGGTGGCGAACAGGGAGGCGTTTTGCAGGGCCACACCGGCTTGAATATTAAACGCCTGCATGAATTCCATATCGGCGCGATTGAAGCTCGCCTTCCAGCATTCCGGAGCGTTGGGCCAGTCCTCTTTACTGTAAGGCGGGAACTCCCCCTGTTTTTTCTTGTTGATTAATTGCGTTACGCCAATCAGCTGTTTGTCGGCGTTAAACACCGGCATGCACAGCATGCTGCAAGTGCGGTATCCCGTCTTCTGGTCTGTTTGCTTCGCCGTCTCCGACCCCGACTGGTCGTACAGATCGAACGGAATGATCAGCGGCTCGCCCGATTCGGCGACTTGGCCTGCGAAGCCCGCATGGCGGGGGATGCGGATTTCTTGCAAAACGCCATTGATGGGGATTTTTGTCCACAGCTGATGTTTCTCCTTGTCCAGCAGCCACAGGGTGCTGCGGTCGGCGTTCATCAGCTGCTTGGCCTCATCCATCACCTTCTTGAGGGTGTCTTCGAGATCTAAACTGCTCTTGCTCAGCGACTCGATCGCCGCCATCAGGGCGGAAGCCGCTCGCTGTTTCTGGGTGGCCTTGTAAAACGACCGGGACGACTCCAGGATCAGGCGAATCGAAGGGGCAAAATCCGCAAATACTTCTTCATCTTCATGGGTGAAGCCCCTGGTATCAATTCTCTCCGACAGGGGAGCGGTCGGGTCCTTGACTTTTTTCAACTTGTTGAGCAATTGCACGACAGCGACTAGCCCCCCCTCCTCACTGAGCAGGGGCAGAGTCAGCATCGTGTAAGTGCGGTATCCGTTTTTTTTATCAAACTGCTTGGCTGCCGAAGACCGCGGATCGTCATAAAAATCGAAAGGAATATTGACTACTTTTTTAAATGTCGCCACTTCCCCTGCGATTCCTTTATCTGCCGGAATCCGAATCTCTAGCGGCGCACCAGACGCCCCTTTAGCGACTATGGTATACAGTTCATTTTTTTCTTCATCTAATAAAAAAATCGTCGTCCGGTCTGCCCCCAGCAATTCCCCTGTTTTTAAGGTGATGGAGCGCAGCATCTCGTCGAGAATGGCATCAAACCCCTGGCTGTCCAGCAGGCTGTCCAGCATGGACAGGGTTTGATTGACCGTTTGCAGCTTGCTCTCGATGTCGGCGACGACTACCTTGAAGTTTTCCTTGTTGAGCGGGGCTAGGAACGCCTGAAAAGTTCCCTGGGTTGTGGCAAGTGCGCTGCTTGATGCGCGGCTTGACGCACTGGTAGATGCACTGGTGGGAGATGCAGACCTTTGATGGTGCGCATTCCTGCTTTCAACTTGGGCGGTGACGTCAATCACGGTGCCAGTCTGGTCCCAAACAGTTGGATTCGGAGATGCAGGTGTCATAGCTCTTTTCTCTTAAAAGATGCCTGGAGTCAGAGAACGACTGGTGTGAGTCCAAGCTGGCTCGCGGGCGCTTGGACGCTCGCGAGCCGATTCAAGACTACTCCTCAGTTTACTCTGTCGTTGCGGGTTGGGCGTCGGCGTAAGCGTCAGGGTTTTTAAAGTGATAGCATGTTTTCAGCGATCCAAGGCGGGCACAGAGCCTTGACCCTTGCTGGGGTTGAGCCTGCCAGTAAGATTTTGACATCAACAGGGGAAAAATAGTTGTGCCGAAGCCTACCGATTGTGGCCTGAGCCCGGGGGTTAGGGGTTAGGTGTTAGGTGTTAGGTGTTAGGTGTTAGCTGTCAGCTGTCAGCTGTTAGGTGTTCGAGTTAGTCCCTAACCCCTGACCCCTAAAACCTGAAACCTGACCCCTGACTCCTCACCCCTCACCCCTAGCCCCTAATCTCTGACACCTGAAACATCGCCGCACTAATTCCCAGTTGCTTTTTGCCGCAGATTGGCAGCTTGGACGAGCAGGGAGTCGGCAAAAGCGATGGACTGTTGGGCTGACCGGCCACCGGCTATGGTGGCCAGCTCTTCGCGGCGCTGGCACTCATCTAAATGTGTCACCCGAATAACCGTGCGCTCCCAGGGTGAAGTCACACCAGGCACCGCGCTTTCCCCTTCCAGAATTCCCTCTCCAGCCAACTCGATAACTTGTTTGTCCACCCGGAAGTGCCGGTCGGCCATTGCGGCTACCAGGGGCTGGTGGGTGACGCACAGGACTTGGTGCCGGTGGGACAGCTGGTGCAGTTTGCCGGCAATGGCGATCGCGACTCGCCCGGACACCCCCACGTCAATTTCGTCAAACACCAGCACACCGGCATCGTCAACTTGGGCGAAACAGGCTTTCAGCGCCAGTAGGAAGCGGCTCATTTCCCCGCCCGATCCGGTTTCTGAGAGCGGTTGCAGCGGTTCGCCGGCATTGGGACTGAATAAAAAGGCGATCCGGTCAGCGCCAGTGGAGTTGGGCGCGATCGGGGCGAGCTGGACTTGAAACTGCACTCTCTCCATCGCTAGGGGCTTTAATTCTTCCAGCAGGCGGGCTTCCAGTTCCTGGGCTGCCACTTGGCGTTGGTAGCTCAGCTTTTCGCAAAGGGCAGCCAGCTTTTCGCACGCCTCCTGATAGGCTTGTTCCAGGTCTTCCAGGGACAAGCCTCCGCCTGTGAGTTCTTCTAGTTCGGCTTGGATGCGCTCGTGGTAGGCGATCGCGTCTGCCAGGGTCGGGCCATATTTGCGGCAGATATGTTTGAGTTCTTGGATGCGCTCCTCCACTTCTTCTAGGCGCTGCGGATCGCTTTCCAGATTGGCGCTGTAGGTGTTCATCTGTCGCGCCGCTTCTGTGATGCTGGCGTAGGCTTCGCTCACCAAGTCCAGTACCGCCTGCAGCTGGCTGTCGTAGCCCACCATGTCCGTGAGGGCTTTTTCTGCTTGGCCCACCAGGTCGGCAGCTGCTTGTCCGTCCCTGTCGTTTTGGTAAAGGGCTTGGTACACTTGGTAACTCTGCTGCTGCAGCTCGACGACGTGGCCCAGACGCCCTCGTTCGGCTTCTAAGTGCGCCAGTTCGTCGGGATCGCTGAGGTTGGCGTCTCCCAGTTCGCGGATCTGGTACTCGATCAGGTCGAGTCTGTGCAGTCGCTGCTGTTCTGACTGGCGGCGCTGCTCTAAGGCTTGCAGGGCTTGCTGGGTAATGGCGTGGGCGCTGGCGACGGCTTGTCTGAGCTGGAGGATGGGGGCTCCGCCAAAAGCATCCAGCCACTCGCGCTGGCGTGCCGGTTGGCCCAGCCCCAGGGTCTGGCCTTGGGCGGTGAATTCTACCAGGCGCTCGCGCAGGGTGTCCATCAGCGGGCGGTTGACCAGGGTGCCGTTCAGGCGCGACCGGCTGCGCAAACCCCCGGAAGTGACGCTCAGTTCCCGGCTGGCGACTACTGATGTCCCGTCTAGCAGGTCTATTTCTTGGCAGCGCACCCACTCGGCTGTGCCTGGATCGAGGTCGAAGGTGGCTTCTATTAAGGTGCGCTTTGTGCCGGTGCGGATGACGCGGCTGGTGACTTTGCCCCCGAGGGCGGCGTCTAAGGCGTCGAGGATGATCGATTTGCCGGCACCGGTTTCGCCGGTGAGCACGTTTAAGCCTTTCCCGAATTCCATTTCGAGCCGGTCTATGAGGGCAAAGTTTTCAATCCGCAGGGATAGGAGCATCGAGCCACGCGCTTAAGGGTTTTTACCACATTCAGTTTAGTGTTTGTCCCCTGCGACAGGGGCAATCTTCGCAATTTTGTAACATTATCTGCCCCCGGCGTGCCTGCCGGCGGAGGGAAAGCCGGGGCTTCTGGCCACCCAAAGCCTGTGGCCAGACATGCCGGCGTGCCGGTCAGCTCTTGGCTTTTGGCTTCTTCAGATAGGATTTAGCCCAAGCGTACCGCTCCGGGTCTTTTTTCAGCAGGTACTCGACCACTTTCCGGCGCTTGCTCTCATCTTTGGCATTTTTGACCACGCGCTTGATTTCGGCATCCATATCTCTGGGATTCGCCCCGCGTTTGATTGCCTCGTTAAACCAATAATCTCCCTCTGAATATTGCTCCCGCTCGTAACAAATTGCCCCCATCAATGTGTAAGGGTGATGGCTATCTGGCTGGTGCGCCATAGCCTGGCGGGCGCACTTTTCCGCTTCGGACAGATCGCCAATATCTCGGAACGCCCCGCCCCTTGTTGTAAAAAGTGCCGATTTTAGCTTGTTTTCTTTGATTGTATCCCATTGCAGCCGGTCTGTCAGTTCTAAGGCGCGTTTTGGCTCGCCCGCCTTGCGCCAGTGACTGCTGGCGCTGGGCAAGTGCCATTGGCTGCCGGTGTTCTTGAACTCCTGTTCGTAGAAATTCGCTTCGATTGTGTGGTAAGCAATGGCAATCTCGAAGTGTAAAAGCGCTTCTTGTGTCAGCCAAGCTACCTCCATCTCCTCAAGTCGCTCTCCTTCCTCCAGTTTTTGCACAATGGTGTAGAGACGGCTGTCAGGTGAGTCTGTACGCTGCGATACTCCATACTTCTCTTTCAGAGCAGCACAGTGCTTTTCGCGGGCAAGTGCCATCTTTTCAATGTCTCGGGCAAGTGCTATCGTTGTAAACAGCTGGTTTTCTGTCAAGAAGGTTACTTCCGAATCAGTCAGCAGCTTGCCCCTATCAATTTTTCTGAGGATTTGATAGAGAGGACTGGATGGGTGAGAGTCCAGATAGCTAGTGGCTCTGTACTGGACTTTCAGTGCGGCGAAGTGGAGCATCTCCTGAGCGAGTGCGACTGTCTCTTTAAATCCCTGCTGTTGCAGCCAGTTAATCTCTGAGTGACTTAATTGATTGCCAGCCTCTAGTCTACCTAAAATTTGGTACAGGTTGCCGGCGGGCAATGAATCTTTATATTGGGTGGCTTTATACTTGTTCTTCAAGGCGGTAAAGCGAGCGACTTCCTCAGCGATTGCCATCGTCTCGGTCAATTTACGCTTTTTCAGCCAGTTCGTGTCAGACTCTTGCAGCTGCTTGCCATCCTCCAGGCGTGCTATAATTTTATACAGGTGACACGAGGGGGATGAGTCCTCATACTGGCTGGCTTTGTATTTGGCTTTCAGCGCGGCAAATTGCCTCTTGGCCTCCATGTCCTGAGCGATGGCAATCGTCTCGGAAAGTCCCACTTTTTTCAGCCAGCTAATATCTGACTCACTCAGCGGTTTGTCGGCTTCAAGTGTCTGTAGTATGTTATAGAGGGGACTAGCCGGTGATGAATCTTGGTGCTGGTTCGCTTGATACTTGGACTTCAGCTGGGAGAACTCAGCAGCCCTTGCTCCCTCTTGCTTCTGGAAAATTTCCAGTGGGTCAAAGAGTTGGTACTTTTTCAACCAGTTTTCGTCGGCACCGGTTAACCGTTTTCCGGCGTCCAATTTCTTCAGGATTTGATACAGGGGACTATCTGGCGATGATTCTGGATAGCCAGTAGCTTTGTACTTACCCTTGAGCGCCGCAAAGCGCCCCATCTCCTGAGCGAGGGAAGCTGTGCGAGCGAAACCTTGCTGTTGCAGCCATTTAACTTCTGCATCAGTAATAGTGCCTTCAGAGTCTAGCTTCCAAAGGAGGGGATACAGCCGGCTGGCTAAGGATGAATCCCCAACTTTTCCGACTTGATACTTAGACTTGAGATGGGAAAAGTCATTTTCTAGTCTTTGGGGTTCTTCCCTCCGGCGTCGAGCCAGCCATATCAGGTCTATTGTATCAAAAAGTTGGCGATCTCTCAGCCAATCCAACTCTAAGTCAGTTAGCTCTATTTCTAAGTCAGCTTTTCGCAGGATGAGGTAGAGAAGACTGGAAGGAGATGAGTGTTCATACTGGGTGGCTTTGTACTTGGACTTGAGGGCGGCAAAATGTTTCGCCCGCAGTTGCAATTCGTCGTTCATCTTGATTTCGGGCGCGAGACGCACCGGCACGCTTAACTTTTAATCCTGTTCCAGAACATTCCACCGGCAAGGGTTCTCTTGGCCATTCGCAGTGCCGGTGCTGCGGAGATTTGCTAAAGATAGCACTTATATAGCGTTTCTCAGTTGGATGAACTATGGCCCAGAAACCCGGTTTCTGAAAGAAACCGGGTTTCTCAGTACCTCACTAATATGATAAAGGCTATAATGAGCTAACCCTGGTGAAAAGTCAAGACTGGTGCAATAATTTGTAACATGCGCCGGCTCTCGCATGCCGGTGAACAAACATCCTGACGCCGGACAGGCGTCTCGCCTGTCCGTGACACACCGGCAAGGGAGCCGGTTAACAAATGTGCCGGTGCAGTCGGGACGTCGCGCCTGTCCTCAGAACCCAAAGCGGAAAGGGAGCTGGGGGTTTAGGTATTTTTCAACAACAAGACGCTCCAGAGGGAGCCCCTGTTCAATTATAGTACCATATCTTAAAATAGGGTGACGCCAGGAGAAAGGGAATGTCTCGCAGAGTCTTTATTCCGATTGCGCTGTTAAGCCTGATTGCGGTTGGGGGGATCGTCTGGAAAGTGGTGAGCGACGAGCGCCAGGTTCACCTGCTAACCATTGCGACAGGAAAGAAGGGGGGCGATTATTACGGCTTCGCTCAGACACTGGCTGACGCTACCGCCAAATATCAGCCGAACATCCAACTTAAAGTGGTGGAAACCAGCGGATCGCTGGAAAATATGCAGCTCCTGGATCAGAAAAAGGTCGATCTGGCTATGGTACAAAATGATACGCCAACCCAGCCATCAGCCCGGATAGTCGCCTTGCTGTACTCCGAGCTATTTCACCTAATTGCTGCGGAAAATTCGGGTATTAAAACTGTGCCTGATCTCAAAGGTAAACGGCTTGCCGTGCCAGTCAGAGGAACCGGATCTTATCACTCTTTTGAGATGCTAATGGAGCATTACGGGTTGAAGCCGAGGGACTTTAAGCTGGTGGAGCTCTCTCCGGCGGAAGCGAATGAAGGCTTGCGCAAAGGCGAAGTGGATGCTATTTTTCGCAGTCTGGCGCTGGGAAACAGTCTGACGCGAGATCTGCTGCAAACAACTCGGGCGGAGCTGGTGCCGGTTGACCAAGCGGCTGCGATGAAGATTTCGCGCCCCTATCTGGAAGAAACCATTATCCCTAAGGGAGCTTACAGGGGAGACCCTCCTATTCCAGACAGAGATTTGCCAACGGTTGGCGTGCAGTCGGCGCTCCTGACAAACCAGGATGTCAGTCCGGAACTCATCCGCGAAATTACCAGCCTTTTGTTCGATCGCCGCTACGATTTAGCTGCTAAAAATCAGCTGTTTGCAAACATTTCTCACCCGGACTCCGACAAGAGTCTTGGCTTGCCACTGCATCCGGGGGCGCAAGCTTACTACGACCGGGAAAAACCGGATTTTGTAGTGGCAAATGCGGATTTCATTGCCTTGGTGATGTCGGTAGTGATGCTGTTTGGGTCTTGGCTCTGGGATTGGCGATACCGTCTGGGCGAAAAGCAAAAAAACCGAGCCGACAGGTACAACCTGGAAATTGTCACGCTAACGGAGCGGGTGCGCCGCACTACAGACTTAGAAGAGCTGGAAAATGCGCGGATCCAGCTGTTTGAGATATTCCGAAAAGTCCTTGAGGATTTGGATCGGGATAAGCTGTCGCCGGAATCCTATCAAACGTTTACTTTTCCTTGGCAGGTA
>JALOOK010000467.1 GCA_025454445.1 Oscillatoria sp. Prado101
AAAATCAGAGTGCGCTCCCCAGAAGAACCGCCCGGTTGTTTCCCGCTAGCGAAAGCATCTGAACTGAGAGTCAGCACCGCCTCCGGCAGCTTGTTACCCGTCAGATCGATCAGCTGCACCGGCCAATTCCCACTCTGCTGTAGCATCCGCTCAACATTCAGCCCCCGGTTCCCAGGCAATTGCCCAGCTGCTTGCAACTCTTCCGAGAGACTTTCCAGCATCCCTGTCACCAACTCAGGCCGGTCTTTTTTCAGTTCAGCTAGGACAGTCAGTTGCGGCTTCAACCACTGGACTTTTTTCGCCGTAAAAGCCACACCCCTCGGCCAGGTTTTTCCGGCAGAAAAATCTGCAGGCGTCGCACCGGCAATCCCATCACCCTCCGCCAGCAACTGCAGGGCACCATTGCGGAATTGAACCGCTCTCACCGTCGCCGCCACACTTTTTTCTTCGCCATTAGCCGCCCAAACCCCGATCTGGATCTGAGAGTCCAGATTTAACCCCAAAACCTTCCACAGACGCCGCCCGGGCTCAATCCGAGGCACCGGCAAAGAAGTAAACGGCGCTCGCACCCAGTCCTCACCGTCGTGAAAAGCCGCCACTCGCACCTGATACCACACCTTGCCTTCCGCCAATTGCAAAGAAACATTGGATTGGGATTGCAGCCAATCTGCAGCCTTCACCTCAGCCACCGGCAGGACAGAACCGACAATTTTGCCTGGGTGATCGATCATAGTGGACTCTGAAAGCGCCACATCCAGACGTTCGAGCAATTTATCGACCTGCTGAACTATAGCAGAAGAGTTGTTTCCCTGGGCGTCGAGCCATGCTAGCGCTTGCGCTTTACCCGACTGCGCCGCCACAATCAGCGCCCCCCAACCTTTGACCGCCGCTCGCTGCGGATTGACTTTCAGCGCCGCTTCCACCCGTTTCCACAGCTCCCCTTTATCCGCTTTCAGCATCAGGGCTGTTTTGTAGCTATCATCCAAGTTAGCCTCAAACATTTCCAAGGCTTTTTCCCAGCGAGCGTCGAGCAGCGCCATGAGAACGCGATCTTTGGGGTCAGCCCAAGAAGCCTCAGCCTGCTTCTGGCTCATCTTGGCGTGAAACCCGATCGCATCCATCTGAACTTGAGCCGCCTTTGGCCACCCTTGTTTATTCTTGCCGCGCTCAGCTTTCAGCGATTGCATCTGCTTCCAAGCGTCCGACCACAAGCCGTTTTTGGCCAACTGGAGCGCTTCCCAGTAAGCATCGTCAGGCAAAGCCGGCTCGTTCAGGGAAATAGGCTCCAGCTCAATTGGGTTGGGGACAAAATTCCGGCGTCGCAGCTGGTAAACCTGGAACTGTAGATTCTTGCCCTGCGTCTGGTTGACAACCAATTCCGGCTCCCCGCCGCCCGTGACTTCCTGCCAAATCGGAACCGTGCCGGCAGGAGAAGTCCACTCCACCATCAGGCCCAGGTGAGAGTGTTCCGGGTTGTAGTGATAGAGCTGTCCGTAAGCGATTTTAGTCTTGCCGTAAGGCCGGTAGCCGGTGAAATTCAGCCAAACCCCCGTCTTGGGCGCTTCACCCCTGACCTGCTCGATCGCTGTCAGGGGTAGGGGGCGAGAGGAGCCTTGCTCGTCGTATGAGGATTGGATAACGGGGGCGAGGACAAAAGATTCTGCCGGTCCTGGTGCCGGCACCTGAGTCACCAGGCGAAAATATTGCTCTGTTTCTGAACCGTCGTGGGGTGGCGGCGAAGGCTGGTAGATTCTCAGTTCCTGAATTGGCTGACAGGGAGACTGGCACTTGACAGACTTTGGCGGCTTAGCCACCAGCACCTGCATCAGCTGTTCCGGCCCGAGTGCGCTGGGTATCAGTTCCTGTGTCTTGGTGTTCAGGGGAACTAGCTTCGCCGGCAGCAATCCCGACTTCCGCAGCTCAGCCCGGATTTCTGTTAGACTCACAGTCGGCTGGATATCATCGCTGACCGGCACTTCACTTTTGCCCGGTAACTGATTCACCCAGCTTGTCGGTGCGGGGCTGGTTATCAACTGCACGCTCAGCCAGGCACCGCCTGCCAGCAAGCAGGTGCCGGTGACAAACGCCGCCAGGGACACCAGCCCCTGTGTCCCACTCCTGTGCGACCCCGGGGATTGGGTTTGCTTGCCGGTGCGGACTGGCAGGTTGGCCTTAGCCAAAATGGGGGGCTGTTTTGCCTTCATAGCTGTCAGGCTGTGTTTCCGGGATTTTGATGTTGGATCGGGGTTAACACCGCTATTGACATGGTTATTATTCATCCGCGCTCTGGAGTTAGTAGGGGCTAGCGGTCAATGGCTTACGGGCTGGCCAAAGGCCATTTTTTCAGTTTTAACCAGCAATTAACAATTTTTCATAGCGCTGACCGGCTCGCTCCCAAGTATATTCGGTTTCAATCAGCGCTCGCCCGTTCTCCGACAGTTGCTGGCGCAACTGCGGGTTTTCAAACAGCTGGCCGATCGCCTCAACATACTCCTGAACCCGGTTGGCCCGCAACGCTCGCACCGGCACACCGGCAGAGTCCACCTCTAATCCTTCCAAACCGCGATCGCTCGCCACCACCGGCACTCCAGCTGCCATCGCCTCCAGGGTTTTATTCTTTATCCCGTAGCCGGTGCGCAGGGAAATCACGCAGACGGTAGCTTGATGTAAATATTCTGCCATTGAGGGAACCGCGCCGGTGACGGTGACGCCCGGGCGGTCTGAAAGCGCGTGAACCTCGGGTGCCGGTCGAGCGCCGGCAATGGTGAGGGTGGCGTCGGGATACCGCTGTTGCAGTTCTGGCAGCACTTCTAGCGCAAAGAACCTCGCCGCGTCAATGTTGTGCGAGGCGTCCATCGCCCCGACAAAGATTAGCCCCCGACCCCCCGGATCTTGACGGCGAGCCGGAAACAGCTGCAAATCCACGCCATTGGGGATGACCTCAATCCGGGCACCGGGACTGAGTTCGAGCAGTTGACTCCTGTCATCTTCTGTGGTAACGGCAAGCCGGTCGAATTTGGAGCAGTAGCGTTTCTCGTAGCGGTTTAGCAATAAGTGCAGGTAGAGGCGATCGCGCACCGGGTTGGGGGAGGCTCCCATTTCCAGGTGATTGCGAATCCAGCCCGAGACAGAACTGTGGATATTGATCGCTGTCAGGGCTCTGTTGCGGAACTCGGGGCGGATGTAGATTTCATTAACGCTGTGCTCGCAGGTGATTGCGTCGCACTTGCCGGCAAAAACGTGACTGTCCACCCAAGCTTGCACCGCCGGCGAGTAGCGGTGCAGCACGTTGGGGGGTGTGGCGAGAGCCATCGACTGGAGGAAGCGCCCCACCTTGCCGGCGGTGCCGGCTATCCCACCTTGGGGCGGCGGGTCCTCTGGGAGCGGAAAAATTGCCAGATCGCTGACAGAGCGGCGCAGCTCTTCGACTTCGGCATCTGTGACGCCGGCGTGACGCTGCGTCACCAGCGTCACATGGTGGTGCCGGTGCAGGTATTTGAGCAGGTTAAAGGTTCTGATCTCCGTTCCCCCCCGGCTGGGCGGATAGGGGAAGGTGGAGGAAAGTATTAATATTTTCATAAAGATTTGTTTAAAGTTTGCTCCCCTCAACGCTAGCGGTGAAAAAATCCTTGGAATAGTGTAGCTCTTTTAGAGAGAAGCATCAGAGGTTTGGCTTGGAGCGCCCCAAAATAAATCTCATTCACGCGATCGCTCGCAGGTGATGGCGTCAAACTTGCCCGCCGCCACAGACTCATCCACCCAATTCTGAATTGCCGGTGAGTATGAGTGCAGCACATTGGGCGGCGTACCCCCCAGCAAAAAAGTGCCGAAACGCCTCACTTTGCCCGAGACGCCACCGGCAGGGCTATCGGAAAGGGGGAAAATGGCCAACTCCCGCACGCAGGAGCGCAAAGCTTCCACCTCCGCATCTGTGACATCCGAGGAGCGCTGTGCTATCAATGTTACAGAATGGCGCTAACTCAGGTACTTCAATAAATTAAACGTCCTCACCTGAGTCCCCCCGTGCCGGCGGACAGGCAAAAGTATAAGAAAATATTAAAATATACCTAAGATCTCATGCTAGATGGTAAATTAAACTCAGGCTGAGGGGAAACCGTTTCGCACGCGCCCGACTTATCAGACCAATGGGTGGACAATATATGCTCGGAACTTGAAATATAGGAGGGGTATAAATGCAA
>JALOOK010000468.1 GCA_025454445.1 Oscillatoria sp. Prado101
ACCACGTCCTGCGGAAAGGCAAACAGGATGTCCCAGCCGCGCCCCCAAAGTCGCTCATTCAGTTCCTTTCGCACCGGCTTTTCCAGAAATGTCACTTTCGCCGCCGGCAAGCCCTCAAGCATTTGCCGGTCTTTTTGAACGTCAATTCCCGTACTGTCCCCCAGAATCGCCAATATTCTAACCTGCCTTGCGGTATTTACAGGTCGTGGATTCACTCGCCATTCAGGGGCGCTCAATCCCACTTCTGCTCGCGGGTAAGCCTCAAAGAGTTCCCACAGATGCCAGGGGAGTCGCTGCACCAGGTCATCGCTCGTTTGAATAAGAAACCGAACTTCCTCGGATGGAGATAATGCCGTGCGCAACTGTTGCTCAATATTGCGAAACGGAGCTTCATAATTCAGCCAAGTATTGATTCCCTCCCGTAACAGCCGGCACACCTCCTCCAGCTCTTCTTCAGAAACATTGGTCACATCACCCTCTTCCATTTCCAGGGGGGAACGATGCCTCAACCGTTGGGAAAGCGCTTCCCAGAGCACCCGCCAGTTCCGGTAAAGCTCCTCAAGATACGGCGCAGCCGGCAAACGTCCTGTAAATTGCATCTGCATCTTCGGGCGGGAGTCGTCAGTTGCCCACAGCTGGGCGGTGACGGTGGGAAACCCGTCATTCAAGTTACCATTTCCCAAACTCAAGACAACTAACTTCCTCATACCACCCTCACTTACAAGCCTTTACATATAATGCACCGGCAAGCCGTCAAACGTCAAGTATCTTCCTTCTTGGCGTCCTTGGCTCAGGAGCGGTTCATTCTTAACCCTCCCTAAATTTCAAACTCCTCCACAACGCTAGCAGCCCCGAGAGCCACCTCGATTGTAAACGATGTTCCCGGCACACCTTTAAAGCGGTTCAGCTGGATATAGTTATCCAGACTTCTCGATTGCACGACTTGGAGAGTTTCCCCCGAATCCGAAAGCAAAGCCAGTTTGAGCAAGGGCGGTAAGTGCTTTTCACCGGCAGCTGGGTGCGCCTGAACCCGGACACTCACTTTTTCACCGGCATCCGGCGCAACCGCCACCAGCAGCACAATCGCCTTACCCCCCAGCTGCAGCCCCAAATCAGTCAATTTAGCCAGCTTCGCACCCTCTTGTCCAGAATCCTTCCCCCTGAACCTAAAAGCCAACTGTTGCTGCTCTGGCGTTAAAAAAGCTTCAATCGCTTGCCAGCCAGCCCCAACTGTCCCCACAAAGTTATTCCGCAACCAATTGCTCAATTTTACCACCCCTGGGTTTGCCGGCGCAACATCTCCCGCAACAGCTAGCATCCGCCGCTTATAAAGCTGCTGTCTCCAACTGGCACTATCCAGCAGCGCCCCCCACTGCTCAAACCCCACATCCAGGCGAGGCGAATAAGGAGAAGGCCGGCTCAATTGCGCCAGCAGATTTTCTGCCGGCATTGCATGCAGCACCGGCAAAGGCTTCACCGGAATTCTCTCATCCGCACCGACTTCCACCGCCACCCACATCACATTGAGATTTTCAATCGCATCCTCCCGCCGCAAACAATAACACCGCTCCAACTCATCATATATCCCCTTACTTTTCAGCATCTCGTGGGTAGCGTACCCCCACACCCGCAACCAGCCCCCATCCGGGTTAACTTGCACCGCCAAATAATAGTCACCGGCCCAACTCGGAATATCCACCCACTCCTGCGGAACGCAGAACTCTGCAATATCCAGCGCTTCACTCGGAATCAGTACAAAGCGCGTTTTGTCAAGCGCAACTGCCATACCATTTACCACTTCCCAAATCACCGGCAAATCCGCCTCACTTGGCCACACTTTAGCAGCCAATCCACTCTCTTCTTCCAGCCAAGGAACAACAAGATCCAGACACAGACGATTCAGAAAAGCATTCCAGCGAGCCGCATCATAAGAGTATTCCCCATCATTTGGCCATGCCGCTGACCGCTCCCTGCGGTCGAACTCCAGCCACAGCTGCTCTGGAAATTCTACCATAAGTTCAGGCACTGTAAACATTGAACTCCCTCCGGTTTTACTCCAAATTACTCCAAAAATTTGCTCCAGTCTCTCACAAAAGCCCCCAGCCGGTTATCCGCCTGCGGGAGTTGCGACAGAGAAATCTGCAAGCGGGATTCCACATAGACTTTCAATTCCTCCCGCAAGCTGCTGCGCACCTCTGCAAGACGTGCCTTTGCGTCGGCTACCGAAATTTTCATCTTTGTGAAAGAAGAAGCTAAGAAAGCTTCATAAGGCGCTTGGCAATGGTGCTTAAGCCACTCCTCCATCAGATCGCCTTTCTTGTCAATCTCTTTTGACTTCTTGCCAAGCTTTGAATTCCCCTCAGCTTTCCCCAGCTCTTTTAACAGCTGAGTCAGTATAACCTTGCCATGCTTTTTCATTTGCTTGGAAACCTTATCCTGCTTCCAGCCAAACAAGTCACCAACTTCCTTCTGGGTAAAGTCCAAACCCAACCACAGTTCAAGCATTTTGCGAATCTCCTCTGGCAGAGATTGGAAGCTCTGAGATAAAATAGAGTTGGCTCGCTCCCATTCAAATTTCGGGCTGTCCTCTTCGCTGATATCATTATATACCAGCGTCTGGGGCACCAGCATTGAGGGGTCAAGCTCCTCAAGGCTGCCGGCTGAGGCGGGGGAAGTTTTGGATTGCCGCACCGCATCAACAACAGTCTTTAGCAAATTTTGCAGCTCTTCGACACTCACCTCAGCTTCCAATTTTAACTGACCGCGCAACTGGTTGTAGCGACCGGCAATCGCCTCCCACTGGGCGGCGCTGGGTGGCTGCAGCTTCCGGCTGCCTTCTGAAGAAGCCGGTGTGTAAATTTCTGTGAAGCTGCGCCAAGCGAGCCGGTAAGGATCGACCTGCAACTTTTTAAAACCGTAGTTTTCTAAAGCCTTTTCCAGAGAAGTTTGCGTCAGCGATCGCAGCAGCGCCCAGTCAGAATATTTCTCCGCCTCCCTCCCCCGGCGCAACTCCTCTAACGTATAACTCCTGAGTCTCATTCGCGCATAAGTCTGGACGCTACTGAGACGCGAGTCGTAGTTAGCGAAGAGTTTCGCCGGATTGCCAGCAACATCTCTGGCAATTTGAAAGCAATCTGTGGGGTTGAACCCCTTATCAGAAAACTGCTGGCAAATTTTGACAGCTGTCCAGTAGCAGGCTGTTTCCAGGTAAGCGGACAAGTGCCATTTTGGTCGCAAAGCCTCTTTCAACCAGGACAAGTACAGCACCCAAAATGTTTCCTTCTGGTAAGTGGACAGGTGCAATTTGGCTAAGGGAAAAACTGGCACAGCCTCTTTCAGCCAGTGCAGCGCCCAAAAATTTTCGTTCGCCTCTGGATCTAGCGCAACCATCCTCTGCATATTGCGCTTCAATGCCGGCTCATAAACCCACCGGCTCACAACAAGAGAGCCGTTGCGCTCTCCCACTATAGCAAAACTGGAAAACTTGTCAATGAGAGTCTGACGCTCGCACATGGTGCACCTCACACTTGTTTCACGATCGCATCCCATTTTCCCAGACTGGGGTAAATAGCAGCTCATCACCGGCATTATCTCACACCTCTTTGCTTGCGAGCGGCGAGCGCTTTTTCCAAATGGGTGAGGGCTCCAGCCGGCCACATTTCTTGCAGCGCCAGCAACAGCCGTTCGCCCAATTCCGCCTCACCGGGGTCAGTGCCGGTTTCCAGCACCGCCAGAAGTCTCGGCATCGCCACCGAATCTACCAGATAAACCAGACCGTCCAAGCACCGCTCAAACTGCCTTTGAGTCAGGGTATTATCTTCTAAGGGTAACTCAATCGCGGCGCGGATTTCCCCATCCATTGGACTGTACTCCCAGCGCACCATCTTCATTTCCCAAGACATGGCCAGCAGGGTTTGAAACAGCACACCTTTATATATATGCTCTCTGACATTGAGCAGCTGTGGCGCAGCGAGCGAGAAATACTTTCCATCTTCCCTTAAGGCGATCGCGAGCAAAAACCGCTCGGCGTTTTCCGCTCTCACGCCGGTGATGATGCGGTCATTTTCAGAATCTACCTCGTATGTCCATTTGCGCTCGTCGAGATAGCGAGCGATCTGCGCTAGGGTCGTGGCCATAAGAACCTCTGGATGTTCCTCCTTACCTTCTGTATGTTCATCGGGAGAGGGTAGAGGAAT
>JALOOK010000469.1 GCA_025454445.1 Oscillatoria sp. Prado101
TTTGAAACCCAGACAGCACAAGGGTTATGACCTGCTGCTGTTTCTGGGGGAGGGGGAGAGGGGGGAGAGAGGGGAGTGAGAGGAGTGAGGGAGAGGGGGAGATGGACAAGTGTCGGCTGCTATTCGGGGTTCAGGGAGTGCCGGTGGCGGTTTCCACCAGAGGCGCGGGGGGGTGGTGAATGGCCTGCGCACCGGAACCAGCGGCCCTAACAAGGCTGACCACAGTACCGTAGGCCAGTCCCGTCAGGCGGCTGATGCCCCGCAGACTAATGCCTTCAGCATACGCCTGCAAAACGCGAAGCACCAGGTCAGGGCTGACTTGGCGGCGGTAGTGAACGGTGTCCAGGCTGTCGGTAAAAGTCCTCTGGCATTTGGCGCAGCGGTAACGCTGGCTGCCTTTGGTCGTTTTCCCGTGTTTGTGGGTTGTGGGATGAGCGCACAGGGGACAGTTCATCGCTTTTTTGGAGGAGAGTGTACATTTCTGTGTTAGCAAACCGGCAGGCTCTGTGAGGTGGCACCTGCAATCAGAAGTAGAAAAATTTTAAGATTTTTAACAGTCAGCCTGCTGTGGCCTCAGAGTCTGGCTGAGTTTGACCGTTCGATACCGTGCCAGTCCGAGGGCGTTTCAACGGTGGGTTGAGGAACTGCGGGGGACGATCGCCCCCTGCCCCCGCGCTCGGGTTCTTGTTCTGCCCTAAAATAGTGAAAAACTCAATAGCGGTGGTGACTTAAAATAAAAATAGGGCACTCTGGTTGAGAGGAGACGGTACGCACGATAGAACCGCGCTGGCTGCTGCGAGGTGTCAGTGGGTGAAGCGCCTGCCTCCCCAAAAGGACGCAGGAGTGTAAAAGTGCCGCACCGGCACACCCGCGCTCGTGTACAGTAGCTTTGAACAGAAAAACGGCCAGGGGAAAAAAAATATGCTTACCAGTGATAGTTCCAGACCTACAGTCATGGCAGTGGACGATAGCGCTGTCATGCAAAACCTGGTCAAACGGGCTTTAGAACCAAACTATCGGGTTTTAGTGGCAGACAATGCAGTGGACGCTCTTTCCTTGATTTACCACCACCAGATTGCGGTTTTGTTACTGGATGTTTCTATGCCAGGGATTGATGGCTTGGAACTCTGCCGCACGGTGCGCAACTTGCCTCAATTTCAAAATTTGCCAGTGATTATGCTGACTGCTCGTGACGGACTTTTCGACAAGGTGCAAGGACGCCTTGCCGGTGCGACAGAATATTTAACCAAGCCTTTTGATGCCGAGCAACTGCGTATGGTTGTTGGCAAGTTTGCCGGTGTGCAGGTTTCGACTGAACAGAAACAGAACGCTTAAAACCTGGTTCAACTTCTGATTCAAGCGACTGATACAGGCCGGTTTTCCAGACAAATACTGATTGTGGCTTCTGGCGAGGGGCGCAGTGTGTAGCGCATGGGTAATTGAACACAACAATCAATCCATGCCTCCCCAATCTATGCCGTATTAATTGTTGCGCCCCATCGCCCGCCGCCCCGATCGCCCGCCGCCCATTGCCCGCCGCCCATTACCCGAACGCCCTACGCCCCAACTTTTAATTGACTAACCAGCAGGGAGGCAATTTCGCTCACCGGCAGAACGTGCCGCGCGGCCCCGAGGGCGATTGCTTCTTTAGGCATGCCAAACAATTCCTGAGCTGTACCGGCAAGGAAAACTCGCGCCAGCTGTGGAAAAACTGATTCACACTGCTGACGGCAAAGCTGTATTTTACCTCAACTTGGATAAGCTCGTCAATCTCGCTTAAAAATCATCAGGCGTTTCCCTCGTTTCCAGGCTCTTGTAACGAGGGAAAAATACTCTCTCTTTTCTTTCCTTATCCCCCACAAAACCTAGCGCTAAAAACAAGTATAGCAGTAGCCATATTGCTTAGGGCAACAGGAGCGGGGGAGCAGGGTGTCCTCACCTACAGCAGTTTTCATATGAGTGAGGTACTGAGAAACCCGGTTTCTTTAAGAAACCGGGTTTCTGGCATGTACTTCATCCAACTGAAAACCGCGCTCAAGTGGCTACTGCTATAAAACTATCTATCCCAACTCGGTATAATATTTTGAATTCATCCAAAGATAGTTGGGTTAAAATCGCCCCAAAAAATATGTCTAATAATTTTAGATATCTTGATTGATAACTCCCCAGAGGCTGAGCGACCACCATGCAAGATGGGAGAACTGGGCGCACTCAAACCAGGTGAAGGTGAAGGCGAGATAAAGGATTGCTACCGCCTCTGCGCCACGAGCGGGTGATTTGATGGGGCGAGCGAGATAATATCCCAACAGGGTGAAGTAAGATAGCATTCCCAAGATGCCGGTGGATAGAATTGTGTCGAGAATCAGATTGTGGGCTTTGGCGGTTTTTAGCGGTTTGGTTTTCAGCTGCAGGTCTTTATCAAAGTAGTCGAAGCTGAAATCTCCCAAACGAACAACTGCCGGCATCCAGTTGGGGTCGCGGACGTAGGGGTAGGCAGTGCCAAAACCGTCAAAACCCCATCCCAGCAGGGGGCGCTGGCTAATTCCGCGCCAGGAAACTTCCCCTAGATAAATTCTGCCCGATGCGATTTGTCTGATGAGTGGTATATTATTATAGGTGGGTCGGGTGCCGGTGATGATGCCGGCTGCGAGCAGGCTGATTAAAGCAAGAGGGATGAGTTGCTTGCAGTATTTGCGTCCTAGAAGATAAAAGATCCCTGCTGTTAGGGCTAGAATTGCCGCCCTAGTTTGGGTCAGCAGCAGCGCTGGTATAATCAGAGCCAAAGCAGTTGCGAGGTAGCCGGCACTTATCCATTTCCACCGGCACGCCACAAGGGAAAGAACTGCTACTGCAGCCAGCACAAAGCCGGCGTGCCCGCGATGGGAATACAAGCCAACCGGCTGCTGCTGTTGGAAAATCGTACTGGCTAAGATATATTTATCTCGCAGCTGTCCGGTTGTGGCGGTATAGTCGATTCGCCAGTCGGTGACTTGGGGGAAGATGCTGAGAGCGAGAATGATTCCTCCAATCAGCAAACCTTGCAGTTGCGAGCGGGCGAGTTCTGGGTGAAGTCTTAAAAGCAAGGTATTGCTGAGGGTGAAGCCGACAATTAACAGCCAGTACAGCAAGCCGTCGCCCATCTGTTATTGACCGAATAGGGAGCGCAAAGGAAAAGGACTCGCGAGGGTTGATATTAGTCCGATTCCGAGAAATAGCGCCCACAGCATCAGATTTATCCGCCAGCTTCGAGGAACCGTCAAGTCTTGCCTTTCTTCCAACAAGATGGCGAGGTTGACTAGAGCAATCACCGCGAGTGCCAGCACCTTTGGGCCAGTCCAGATAGAACCCCGGCTTGCGCCCCAGGGATTAATAAGAATGATGCTCAGGGAAAATAGCAGGGTGTAAAGGTGCGTCACGACTTTTTATCTTTCCTTCTTTTCAGGCTCACTGCTCCCCACCACGTTCCGAGCGCCAACCCACCCAGTACCGTGCTTGGTTCGGGAACAGCTTCAGAGGATTTAGAAAGTTCAGACTCCTGTTGGGTAAAAGGATTATCGCTGGCTACAAAAGTTTGTGTGGACTCTTTGAGTGGGGGGTGAAAAGCCAGAGGCTGCTGTCCGTTAGAGGCACTGGAAAAGCTGACCGTATTTTCCGAAGACGAGTGTTGCTCAAGCGCAATCCAAAGCCGGTAGTCGAGACTAGCGGATCTCCATTATTAGAGTAGAAAGCGTTGGCACTCTCGCACCCTCCGCCACCGCTGTCGCCGGTACAGCCGCCATCATCACCAGGGTAATCAGAGGCTTTACGAGGAGTAAAAGTGCTTGTCCAACCCCACGATACACCGTTATAAATTGTGACGTCTCCTAGCACTTTATCCCCTACTATTCTAGTGACCGTCAATTTGGCCACATAGAGTTCAGCGTCAAAGGTATGAGCTTGCCAGATATTAGTAGTGTAAGGAGTGTCTATAAATAAACCAGGTGTTAATGGGGGGTTAAACTGTAGATCATAGAAGGGGTTGTTTTGAGAATCGGGAACATCAATGAAATCGGTATCAGACCCTTGATTCCCATAACTTTTAAAATTTATAACACGCTGGCTCCAGTGAAAGTTGCTAAAATCGCTGCCCGCAGGCTGAAGTGAATTTAGCTATAATTTCGCCACAATTCTCTCAGCTACAGTTG
>JALOOK010000470.1 GCA_025454445.1 Oscillatoria sp. Prado101
GACGATCTGCGCACACCACCACCAATGAAAAGTCGCTTCGGGCGGCGGAGATCCAGTAGGGCTAAAGCCCAACTACGAACCTTTTCAAGTCAGAGCCTCTGAATATGCGTTCCTAGGCAGAGCCTGGGAACGAGGGAAACGAGGGAAAACTACTTGTTCAGAAAAACACGGGAATTGGATTGAGTTCATCCTCGCTCAGGGGTGCCGGCAGCCAGCCCAATTTCACCGGCACGTCATACAGACGCCCCGGAGCCAGCCGCCGCCAAAAATGCCGCATGCCCGGAACAATCACCTTGACCACATTCAGTCCGATATCCGGGCGGGTTTGGTCTAATACTAGCATTTCCAGCCCCAGTTCGTCAAGCAGTTTGACACAAGTTTCTACGTCTTCTTTCAGGTCGTCTGTGGCTAAATATTCATAGTCGCCAAGCCGTTTTGCGGGAATATTTGCGTCTGTAATTAAATAGGGCTGATTCTCTACCGTTGCAGTTTCCCACCACTCGATTGCAAAATCTTCCCAAGCACTGTACCGCACGCTACCGTCTGGCGCAACCTCAGAAACAGCCGGGAGAATCTGATTCATTTCGGTGAGCGCCCGCAGCAGGGCGATTTTGGGTTCGAAATGGGCTCCGAAGCCGAAAATAATATCTTCCACCGGCTTGTCTGTTCTGCGAGAAATGGCGACAAAAACCGGAATCTTCATATCTGCGGTCAAGTCCAGCACCCAAAACTCGCGATTGAATGTTTTATAATAGTCTTTTAGGGCTTGACAGTAGGGGTCGCCAAAACTCTCTAAATCTACTGCCGGTCGCTTGACGCGATTGTACCACCACAGCGCTACGCTATCTCGCTCGACTAGCTCCATGAACCCTTGCACGATGGCTTCTTCTTTGGTATTGCCGGCAGCGCAGCCATTGGAATCGGTGCCGCAAACTGTGTTAGGATAGTCTGGATAGGCGTAGTAGCAAAATGCCGTTGGCAAATATTTCCAAGTTTGGCCGGTGAAAGACCACACCGGCGTCCACTCGATTTCCCGCGTTTCGTCGAAGGGTTCAAAAACTTTATTGAAATCGCTGGTACTGCTGGCGTTCCACTCGCGGCGGGTGCGGTACTGCTCTTCGCTGAAATTCATGCAGGCATTTGGGTGAATCGCCGCCTCTCCCATTCGCTGCAGGGTGCCTTTGTAGCGGGTTTCGTATCCCTGGTACAAGCCGGAATATCTCTCTAGCGCTTCGCAGACGGCGCTGGCTTTTGCTTGGATTTCGGTTTTGCCCTTGCCGGCGCTGCTGTTGCGGATTCCTTTCTTTAGGAAGTACAGATCGTCTGCTGATATCCGGGAGAAATTGTGCCCGGAATAATATAAATGCATCACCCCTTCTGAGCGCTGTGATGCTTGTTTCATATATTTGACCGCACCGGCAATCGGGCTGATGTGGTGCTCGTATTTTTTCAGGGTGGCTTCGGGAGAAAAGGAGCGGTGCCCTCCGTCAGCGGTAAAGGTTTTCTTGCCGGAGGTTAAAATAATTGGGGAGGGGTGCCGGTTTTGCCAGTATTCCGGAGCGCCGCAAGCCTCACACTGCGGGCGTTTGACGGCAGTGTGGCTTTCTGTTTTCAGGGCGAGGGCGTCAAAAGTAATGACCTTGCCTTCCAGGGCGGGATTTTCTCGCTTCAGCACCCACTTTACCAGTTCGCTGGCGGCTAAGTCCAGACCGATTTGAGCGGTTGGGTAAAAGGCGGGGGCGGGAGCAAATGCCGAGGATTCCGGGATGCCTTTTTTCTTCTGGATGAACTGTTCAATGGGGCGGTTGCTGCGCAAGCGCTGCGCCAAACACTCCCAGCACGGGGTTTTTTCGGGATGAAATATTGGCCCTATCCAGATAGAGGTGCCGGCGGGTTTGACGAGCATCCACGGGCGCTGTAACTGCATGGCTTTTTGATTCCACTCCGCAAGCCCCTCTCGCAGGTAGTCGTCGGTAAGGACGACTTCGATGTCCCCGTCTTCGCAGACTTGAATGTTCAGCGATTGCAGTTTTTCCAGAAAGGGTTTGGCATCTACTGCGCCGAAGCTGCGGACTGACACTTTGGTGGATTGCAGCGCCTCAGCTGCCGGTTGCCGGTGGACCTTCAAAATATCGGCAATTGCCGCGATTTCTAGCGGCAATTCGCCACTGTCCTCGACGATGTAGCCTTTGCGCTCCATCTGCATCAGCGCGTAGTACGCCTCGGCGGCGGAGATTTCTGGCTGCAAGCGATCGACGATTTCGTCTGCGGTGCGGCACCCGTCAATTAAGGGGGCGATCCGCTCGTAAGTGCGACCTTTCAGGACGTAAGAATCTAATTCGGAGAGGAGAAACACCCCTACGGAATCGACTATTTCCACGCGGTAACAGCTTTTAAATTTGGGTGGGTGAAGCATTGTTGAAGCAGTGGGATAAATTTTCAGATTCTCGTTCGTTGCGGGGTGGGGTGTGCGAGTGGGAAACCCACCCGGTGAGTGAGACATCACTTACAGGGTTCAGGATATCACAAGCAACAGGGGCGTCAATATCTTTAATTATCTCTTTAGAATTGTCCTGTTCAGGGTTGCGGAGGCCCTGGTCTGCACCGGCGCAGGACAGGCGGAAGAACCCCACCCCCCAACACGCCCAACGCGCACGCCCGCCGGCACTCGCGCCCCCAATGTGAAAAAGAAGTAGGACAGGCGTCCCGCCTGTCCTCAAAAAGCCGGCACGCCCGACGCTTAAGCCGGTTTCTTGAGGGGGGGCAGAAACGAGTTTCTTTTCAGCACAAGAAAGCCGGTTTCTTGACTTGTTTCAAGTCACTCTCAGCGCCTGGTGCAGCCTTGCGGCTGCCAAGAATTGGCTCGCGCAACAGTCGCCACTAATTCCACAACTCCGTCAGGACGAACCACCACAGCCGTCGCTTCTTGCAGGGGCGTGCCGGCGGGGATTTTCCCGCTCTCACCGGCAGGAACTCCCAGCAAAGCCGGCACAGCGGACTGCAGCCGGTCGTCTTCCGACGCCGGCGGAGGGCTGTCTGTTTGAGATAAAATCCGAACGTCCCGCCAAACGGTACTGCCCAAAACTCGCTGTGTCGGATCTTCTGGCAAACCGCCCCGCCCGGTGACGGTAAAAGTATTCCCCCGATCCGTCTCACAGCCGGTGGCAATCCGCTGGTTGGGGTCGATAGGATTTTGCGCCAACTCCACCAGTCCAGATTTGAGGTCAGTAGTGGGAGTTTGGATGGTGACAGTGCCGGTGAATTCGGCACCGCGGGCGGAAGTCGCCGTAATCGCACTCTCCGGAGACAGGAAAACACCCTGTGCGGCAATGCTGACGCGCCCCCCCCTGCCCTCTTGGGCGTTGGCGGCGATGGTGCTATTTTCCAAAGCTGCGAGTGTATCGGTATTGATGGTGATGTTGCCGCCATCGCCCGCGCCGGTGGCCCGGGGGGCAACGAAGGCGGCTGCATCAGGAGGAAGTCCGACCGGATTGTCTCCACTGCCCGCCGTGACGCTAATTATACTATTGTTGCGCAGTTGCAAATCCGGCGTCCGCAACACGATATTGCCGCCTTCTCCGAAAGATGTTGTTGCAGTAATACTGCCTTTATTGTCCAGTAAAATAGAGTTCGCCACCACCTCAATTTTACCTCCACTGCCCGGTGCAGTGCTTGTGGTAGAAACAGTGCCTCCATCTCGCAGGATTAACTTCCCAGTCGCAATCATCACTTCCCCTCCTCCAATTTCAATTGTAGATGGGCTGAAAGCTCCAGCAAAGATGGCGCTGGGAGATTGCAATTCATCCCGAGAGGTGCCAGCAAACTCTACCGACTCTTTGGCATTAATAAACACATTTCCGGGACGCCCCGCGCCCGAGCTATTGGGCACTATAGCCGCTCCGTCGCGAACGATTAACCGCCCGGTGGTCAACCGCAGCTCTCCCGCATTGCCGGCACCCGACGTATCGACGAACAGCGCTGTAGTGGTAACGATTGGCAGTCCATCCGAACGCAAGCCGGCAAACAGCAGCTTGCTTCCTGCTAGCTCTACCGACTCGGAGGCATTGATAGTGAGATTTCCCCCCTGACCGGCTCCATTAGTACCGGTAGAAACAATTCCCACATCTTTCAGATTCAGCCGAGTTGTGCTGACGCTCAGGTTGCCCCCCTCTCCAACCGAG
>JALOOK010000471.1 GCA_025454445.1 Oscillatoria sp. Prado101
CTCGCCTCCAGGAAAACCCGGGCATTGGTATCAGCTCTTACCAAGTGGGGTCAAAATTGAGATTAATCGTCAACTTTTCTCGCCCAGGTGGCACAGCTGTAATGCAGGAGCAAATTATCGCGCCGCCATCAATTTCCACTTCGCAGGCGTGACACGAGCCCATGAGGCAGCCGGTGGGAATCGAGACACCGGCACGCTCGGCAACATCCAGCAAAGGTTCTCCAACCTCTGCATCAATTGTAACTTCATCTGGCAAAAATAGAATGCGAACGCTCATAATTTTAGTTCTCCAGTACATTACAAGTTATGCGAAATTAAGGGAGGCAGATCCTCTCGTTCTTCGTTCCCAGGCTCTGCCTGGGAACGAGTGTTAAGGAGGCGGGGCGAGCACGGGGGCATCGCCCCTACAAGATTATTTTCAAGTCAGATCCGGGGAACGAGTGTTATTGTTCTTCCTTATCCCTTAATGAGACAAAATTGGCGTTAAATCCAAGTTCTCCGCCACAATAGCTGCCAGGTAATTGAGCAAAGTTTCGCGCTGTTCCCGGTAGTTGGGGATGCCGGTGGGCAAAGAAATCAGACCCCGCTGCTGGCGGATGTGATTCAGCCAAGCGCGACGCCAAGGGCCATTATCAAAGATGCCGTGGAGATAGGTGCCCCAGACAGATTGCTCGGTATTAACCGCGCCTAAATTGGCATCGTCAAACAAAAGTTGGATTCCCTTTTCTGTCAGTAAATGAGTGCGACCTTGATGGATTTCATAGCCGATAACCGGCAAACCGGCTTGAGGCAAGGCGGAACTCACTTGCCGCTGGCGGGCGATTTTATGGGCAGTCATCACGGTTTTGAGCGGCAGCAGTCCCAGCCCTTCGTGCCGACCGGGTTCGCCCTCAATCCCATCTGGATCTGAGAGGATTTGTCCGAGCATTTGAAAGCCGCCGCAGATGCCCATGACTGTGCCGCCGGCAGCCACATAGTTTTTAATTTCTTCCGCCATGCCGGTTTCTTGCAGTAAGAGCCAATCAGAAATCGTGGTTTTGGTTCCCGGTAAAATCACCGCATCAGGATGTCCCAGATATTGTTTGGGGCTGATATATTTCACCGTAACCGTGGGTTCGGCTTCCAGGGGGTCAAAATCGGTAAAATTAGAAATGCGAGGCAGGCGAATGACAGCGACAGTGAGTTCGCTGTGGGTTTTGCGAGAAGAGCGCTCCAATAAAGAAACCGAGTCTTCCGCCGGGAACAGCTCGTCTATCCAGGGCATGACGCCGAGAACGGGGATGCCGGTGCGTTTTTGCAACCAGTCGATCCCCGGTTGCAAAATTGAGCGCTGCCCGCGAAACTTATTAATAACGACTCCCCGAATCAAGGCTCGCTCCTCCGGATCGAGCAATTCCAAGGTGCCGACAACGTGGGCGAAGGCACCGCCCCGGTCGATGTCAACCACCAGAATTGTGGGAGCTTTCAAGTATTTTGCCACCCGCATGTTTGTCAGGTCGCGGTGTTTGAGGTTAATTTCAGCGGGGCTGCCGGCACCCTCACAAACAATCAGGTCAAACTCGCCGGCGAGCTGTCGGAGAGATTCCTCAATCGCCTGCCAACCGATCTCAAAATATTGCTCGTAATATTCAGCGGCGCTGACTTTACCGGCCACTTTCCCTTTGATAATAACCTGGGAAGTCATATCGCCTTGGGGCTTTAATAAAATCGGATTCATTTCCACCCAAGGCGTCACACCTGCTGCCCAAGCTTGCACAGCTTGCGCGTAGCCGATTTCCCCACCACTGGTGGTAACATAGGCATTGAGGGCCATGTTTTGGCCTTTAAAAGGCGTGACTCGCCAACCCCGCCGCGACAGAAGCCGGCACAGGGCTGTTGTTATCAGCGATTTTCCTGCGTGGGACGTAGTTCCCACTACCATAATGGCTTTCATAAAAAAATAAGGAGTGAGGGGGTTCGGGGGGGTTAAGAAACCCGGTTTCTTTAAGAAACCGGGTTTCAAAGGAGAACTCAACAGCTCCCGCAAGCTGACCGCTAAAAGGGCAGTCGCAACCACCGGCTCACTGCATTATAAAGGCGATCTCGCCAACTGGGGGGCGGCCAGCTGCCTACCCCACTCTGCCATTTTTCTGCCAGCATCCGTCCCAAGGGCGTGAGGCGAAAACTGTCCGTAATCCCCTGGCCATCCACTTCCCGCCGCAGCAGGCCAACTTGAATCAGCCACAGGAGGGCGTTTTCTGCGGCCAATTCCGACAGCGGCGCTTTCGTATACTGGTGGCGCACGCCCTCAGAGCCGGCCATGCTGGCCAGGGGCACGCTTTGCCGCTGCATCGCGGCATACAACTCCAGCCCGAAAGGGGCGCAGCGCATGGCTCGCTCGGCACGCGCCACCGTGCGGGGAGGGTACTGAATCGATTGTTTGTTTTTGAGTGCGACAGCCGTCATTTTGTATTTTTTACTGCACTGTTGATTCTGGGGGACTGGTACAAGTATTACTCAGTCATAACATCGATTGTAAAAAAGCGGTGCGGACATTACCCAGGCTCTCACAATCAGCGGCCCCAGGGCAAGCAATTTGACCGTGCGGCGGCATGCGGATGGAGATTGTCGCATTTTCCGGGTCAGCACCGGCCATCTCAGTTTCGATTCACTCCGGCACCGGCACAGTTGAAACGCCTTCCCGCATCCGCACCGACAGCACAGCCCGCCGCAGCGGCGCTATTTCCAGCGACAGGACTTTATATTCGCAGCATTTTCGCAACCTTATTAAAGCACCCTACTGATCTCCTGGTGTGGGGGGGCGGATACCGCAACTCCGGAACCAGACAAACCTTTATAATAACTATTCAAACTCTCGACAAAGATATATGACCCTACCTGTGGGCGCAGCTGCCCCCGCTTTTACCGCCAGAGACACCACCGGCAAAACCGTTAAGCTGTCTGATTTCGCCGGCCAAATACTCGTCCTGTACTTCTACCCCAAAGACGACACCCCGGGCTGCACAAAAGAAGCCTGCAGTTTCCGGGACTCCTACAGCGAATTCCGGGGCAAAGATATTGCCGTACTCGGCGTCAGCAGGGACTCAGAAGTTTCCCACCAAAAATTCACCGATAAATTCAGTCTGCCTTTCCCCCTGCTAGCAGATGTGGATGGCGCTATCACCAAAGCTTACGACGTTGTAAAAGGCGATAAAGCCAAGCGCGTCACCTACATCATAGACAAAATCGGCAAAATCGCTCAAGTCTATGAAGGCGACAATCTCAACACCGAAACCCACGCCAAAGATATCCTCACGGCAATGCTTTAAGCGTGCGCCGGCACATGGGGCATAGGGCATAGGGCATTGGGCTTTATAGCGTTTCTCATCTGAGGTACTGAGAAACCCGGTTTCTTTAAGAAACCGGGTTTCTGCGTTCCCTCCGACCCCATGTCCGGAGAAGGCGGGCCAACCGGCCCCCGGCGAGGGCACCACCGGCACTCGCCCCCCAGCACCAGCACACCCCTTGCCGGTGCCGGCGAATGTTACAATTTTTAATAAATCCTAAATTCGAGAGGAGCATCTATGCCTTTAGCGGTCGGCACCGACGCCCCGGACTTTACCGTAAAAGACACCAATGGCAATACCGTCAAGCTGTCTGACTTCAAGGGCCAAACCGTCGTCTTGTACTTTTACCCCAAAGACGACACACCGGGCTGCACCAAAGAAGCCTGCAGTTTCCGGGACTCCTACACCGAATATCAAGGCAAAGACATCGCAGTTTTCGGTGTCAGCATGGATGATGAGACGTCCCATCAAAGCTTCACCCAGAAGTACAATTTGCCTTTCCCACTTCTGGCAGATGTCAATGGTGCCATCACCAAAGCTTACGATGTTTTTGGAGGCGGTTACGCCAAGCGCGTCACCTACATCATCGACAGCGAAGGCAAGATCGCTCAAGTCTACGATAAAGTCAACACCGCAACCCACGCCCAGGATATTCTGGCGGCAATCTCCTGACCGGATTGTGCGTCAGGCGTCCTGCCGATATCTTGGGGAACTAATCCTTTGAAACTCCCATCATAACATTAGCGGAATTGCTGATAAACCGCCCATCAAGTTGCCTGAGGGCGGTTTTTTGTATAGAAAAGTACGGAATACCCTACCGCTAGCCGTGCCGGAAAAAACTTGCCGCCATAAGG
>JALOOK010000472.1 GCA_025454445.1 Oscillatoria sp. Prado101
CACCGTAGCTGGCTTCGAGCCGCCGGTGGCCGTGTCCCCTTTGACGCCCGGATCGGTTTGAACCACTTCCAGCACCACAGAATTGGGCAGTTCCACTTCCAGCACTTGGTCGCCCCAGCGAATGATGTTGACTTCCATTCCTTCCTTGAGGTACTTGACGCGCTCACCAATCTGTGATGCGTTGAGGCTGGTTTCTTCGTAACTCTCCATATCCATAAAGACGAACTGCTCGGCCTCTTTATAGGTGTGCTGCATGGTACTCTTTTCCAGAGTGGCCTGAGGCACCGTCTCACCGGCTCGGAACGTCCGCTCGATGACGCTGCCGGTTTGCACATTTTTCAGTTTTGTCCGCACAAAGGCAGATCCTTTCCCGGGCTTGACGTGCAGGAATTCCACCACTCGCCAAACGTACCCATCTAATTCAATTGTGACGCCCGGTCGAAAGTCGTTACTAGAAATCATGGACTTGACTTTTTCAGCTCGATACTTTAAATTTGGAATGCAGCCACAGCAAGGCTTTCAGGGGTTGGCTCGTGGCGGCGCAACTTTCTGTCCCAGGGGTGAAAGTCTATTAGCTCAGTTCACCCCAGAAACCGTGAGCAGCAGGAGTTTCAACGATCTGTAGGGGGATTTTACCATCCCCTTGACTTAAAGCGTGAGTTCCCTCGGGGCCATGTCAGAGAAGCGCCCGCCACACCTAGAATAGAGTAACCCGAAAGTAGAGCACCTGTTACAAACCATTAACCTGCACGCTAAAAGGGGACAAAGCCCGGGGCGGAGTGAAGCGGTGATAAAATTGGCCGCTGCTGTCTGCCACACTTGTATTGCAACCAGGGGAAAACAGCATTTATGTCAAGTATCCCCGGCAGTATTAAGTGTCACTCACTCTCCCAGCCAGTCGGGACGGATGGAAGAAAGCTGAAAAAAAGAAGCGCAAACTGGGGTTGAAAATCAGTTCAGGAGGCTGTTTTATTGTGGGTGAAAACTGCCGGCGTCAGATGCCGGTGCGGGAAAGACGGGATTTGGCGCTGATATTTTAGCTCGGATAAAAATAGGCGCTGGCGCTATTTTTTTATCGGTGTGTTGAGGGAGATAAAAATATGATTGGACTGCCCTGATGCCGGGACAGACTCCAGTCAAATATCTTCCCCTGAGAAAATAGGGGTGAGGGGTCAGCCAGTCAGCCTGTTGTTGCCAGAGGCAATCCCATATTGTCTTGTGGGTGAGAGGGTTATAGCGTTTTTCATCCTTTGTGAGGTACTGAGAAACCCGGTGAGCGTAGGGGCTGGCCCTTCCGCCCTCTTCCCGGTTTCAAAGGGTGTACTTCATCCAACTGAAAACCGCTATAGCGATAAGCGTGGCCAATGAGTAGCGGGCGATGTGTTGCGATCTGTTGCGATCTGTTGCGCACCTGTTGCGTATCTGTTGCGCATCTGTTGCGCCGGCCTCGGGCTGCGCGAGTATCTGGGGTGGGTCGATTCCAGAAAGAGTTGCAGTCACAGGCAGATACTGGAGAACGAGGCGCACCTGTGTGGCAAGATTAAAAAAGGCGTTTCTGGGCTGACGCAAGCCTCAAGCGTTATGGCATCCAAGCACTCAGGGATATTTTTATGCTTATCAACCACTTGCTCAATTTTGGCAAACGCTTGGCCCGCACCGGCATTATAGCGCTGCTGCTCGTCCTGTCTGTGGGGCTGAGCGCTGCAGCGAGCCGGGATTACGGACTGCCGGCGGGGAATGCGATTACGGATGGCAGAGCGCTGTTGCGCTACTCCCTGCCGGTGGATAACAAGCCGGTGCGAAAACTGCAAACCAGTCTGGAAGATATCGCCACGCAACTGCGGGCCAACCGGCGCTGGGGCGCGGTGAAGAAAGACATTGGCGAGGCGGAAAAGATTGTCAATCGCCCGTCAGAACTCCTGGCTAGTGTAGTGGCGGATAAAAAAACAGAAGCGGAATCTGTGATAGCTCAGTTGAAAGAGGGGCTAGCTTCGCTGCGACAAGCAACTGACGCTAAAGATAAGGAAAAAACCCGGACGCTGCGGGGGAACCTGCTGTCTATGGTGGGACAGCTGCAAGGGTTCATGGTGCGAGAATTCCCGTTTGAAGTGCCGGCAGAATACAGCAATCTGCCCCAACTCAAGGGTCGCGCTACGGTGGAGATGGCGACTAATAAGGGCACGCTCACCCTAATTGTGGACGGCTACAGTGCGCCGGTGACTGCCGGCAATTTTGTGGATCTGGTTGAGCGGGGTTTTTATAACGGTCTTCCGTTTGTTCGCTCGGAAGAATCTTATGTGCTGCAAACCGGCGATCCTGTCGGGCCAGAACAGGGTTTTATTGACCCAGCTACCGGCAAATACCGCAGTGTTCCCGTGGAAATATTGGTGAGGGGGGATTCGGCACCCACTTACGGCATTACTTTGGAAGATGCCGGTCGTTACCGCGACCAGCCGGTGCTTCCTTTCTCCGCCTTCGGTACTGTGGCGATGGCGCGTCCGGAATCGCAACCCAATGGGGGTTCTTCGCAGTTTTTCTTCTTCTTGTTTGAGCCGGAACTTACGCCTGCCGGTCTGAATTTGCTGGACGGTCGCTATGCGGTGTTTGGCTATGTGGTGGAGGGTCAGGAAGTTTTGGATAAGCTGAAGCAGGGAGACGTTATTGAATCCGCCAAGGTGATTGATGGGGCGGAGAATCTCGTGCAACCACCGGTGGCTTAGGGCGGAAACGCCACCCCCGAAGCCCCTCCCCGCCTGCGAGGAGGGGGAATTTCGACGTAGGACAGGCGTCTCGCCTGTCCCTGTCCCTGGTTCCAAAAACGTACGTTTCGACGTAGGACAGGCGTTCCCTACGACCCCGCTAACAAAAACGGGGAGGGGGCATATAAGGCAGACTATTCAATGCAAGTGTGGGGTAATATCATGTCGGGCTATATACCCAGAATACGGCAGGTTAAAACCTGCCGCTATACAGACTTTCGCCCGCCTGCGCGGGCTAACTTTTATTGAGGTTAATTAACCAGACATAAAATAACCAGTATAAATCCACTCCTTAATACCAGTTGTTTGTTTGATGTTATTTGTATGCCAATAGTTGAGTTTGTGTTCGTAATTAGCGTGGGGGTGCTGTTAATCTTGGGCGCTCTCAATTCTGCTAGGTCAAGCCAGCAGCAGCGACAGTTAGAGGAGGCTTTCTACCGGCTGCTACAAGCGCAAAATGGGCAGATTTCGCTGATTCAGCTGGCTGCCGGTGCCCGAGTTGATGCGGAAGTTGCTAAGCAGTATTTGGAGCGGCAAGCAAAGGCTTTTGCGGCTACGTTAGAAGTGGATGCGGATGGGGATACGTTTTACCGGTTTCCCAAACTGCAGCTTCCTCCGCAGAGGTAGGGCTATGGCGGTTGAAACCGCCGCTATACAGACAAAACCCGCCTGCGCCGGTTAAAAAAAGGCAGGGGGACAAAGTTTGTATAGCGGGCACCTATATAGCGGTGCTAAGCTGTTAAGCTTTTAATATGCTTATTGTAACAAGGAGGCAGAGCCTCCAGAGGCGCGTTCCCAGGCGGAGCCTGGGAACGAGGAAACCCGCCCCCGCCCCTACCATATAATAGGGATGCCGGCGGACATGATATGAGGGTGGATGGGAGGAAATCAACGGGTTAAGTCTGTCCACTGGATATCGCTATCTTCTTGCCATTGAACCTGTGAGAGGGGATCTGGAGCAAACACCGGCGTCTGTAAGTCTGTGAGAACTTCCGCCGCTGATTGATAGCGATGCAGGATGGGAATTTCTACAAGTTTGTCCAGAAGGCGACCTAACTGACTGCTGGCTGGATTGTCACTTAAGTAATTGCGCCACCCCTGGATGCCTTCTCGACTGTTGAACAGGGAAAAGGGGGGAATTCCAGTCAGCAGATGAACGCAGCTTACGCCTAAACTGTATAGATCGCTGGCAAAAACTGCTTTACCGACAGCTTGTTCTGGAGCAACATACCCAGCACTTCCAATTACTGTACCGGGTTTTGCCGGTGTGCCGGTGGCCAACTTACAAGCCCCAAAATCGACTAATATCAGCTGGCGGTTGTCACGGCGGCGAATGATATTTTCCGGCTTGATATCCCGGTGAATCACTTGATGGCTGTGTATAAATTGTAGCACCGGCAGCAAGTCATTGAGG
>JALOOK010000054.1 GCA_025454445.1 Oscillatoria sp. Prado101
GGACGCCGACAACTGGATCGACCCTGGCACCGTTCTGCGAGCGATGTACGGCGAACAAACTGCCGCGCTCTCCAGCCGGCCTGACACACAGCAAAACTGAGGGCTTTGGCAAGTCTTCGATTAAAAATCCGGGGAAAAATCCGGATTGGTGTTGATCAAAAAACCCGCACGGGGAACACCAAGAAACCAGGTTTCGCTCTCAGAAACCTGGTTTGATTGGACTGCACCGGCAAGCCAGACCCACTGCGCTTTAATCCCGCGACAAGTTGGATGCCCTAGCTGCGTGCCGGCAGCTGGCTGTACTCGGCGACAATTTGCCGGAACTGTTCGCCCTCAATGGTTTCCCTGTCCAGGAGCAACTCCACAAGCCGGTCGATCAGGACGCGGTTTTCGCTGATGATTCGGCGAGCGAGCTGGTAGCACTCAACTGCGAGCCCCCGAACTTGGTGGTCGATTTTGGCAGCCACCTGTTCGGAAACCTCAGAGCGAGGCGTCCAGTCGCGACTCAAATAGGTTTCATTGCTGCCGCTTTCGAGCGCCACCGGCCCCAAATCAGACATGCCGTAGCGCGTCACCATCTCTCGCGCCAAATTCGCCACCACTTGGATGTCGTTGCTGGCACCCACCGTCACCTCGTCATGGCCAAACACCTCTTCCTCTGCAGCCCTGCCCCCTAAGGCAATGGTAATCCTGTCCCTCAGCCAAGCACGACTGTAGAGGCCGCTATCCACCATCTCTTCATTAAACACCTGCTGGGCAAAGCCGCCGATCCCTCCGGAACGGGGAATAATGCTAACTTTATTCAGGGGGTCAGAATTTTTCAGCAGCGTCATTAGCAGGGCGTGGCCCACCTCGTGGTAGGCAATCAGTCGCTTTTTCTTGCTGTCTAGCAGTGGCGTCAGCGTCAGCCCCACTGTCACCCGGTCGATGGCGTCGTCAATTTCCAGTTGCTCAATCGCCTCTTTGCGCCGGCGTGCCGTCAAAATCGCCGCTTCGTTGAGCAGGTTGGCCAAATCCGCCCCGGAAAACCCGGGAGTCCGCCGCGCAATCGCCTCCAGGGAGACTTCTGGCGACAGCTTCTTATTGCGAGCGTGCACCTGCAAAATCCCCAGCCGCCCGTTGTAACCGGGCAGATCCACCGTCACCTGCCGGTCGAACCGCCCCGGGCGCAGCAAGGCGGAGTCGAGGACGTCCGGGCGGTTGGTGGCGGCAATAATAATGATGCCGGTGTTGCCCTCAAAGCCGTCCATCTCGGTGAGCAGCTGGTTGAGCGTTTGCTCTCGCTCGTCGTTACCGCCGCCAATCCCCACACCCCGCTGCCTTCCCACGGCGTCAATCTCGTCGATGAACACAATGCAGGGGGCGTTCTCTTTGGCCTTTTTGAACAAGTCCCGCACCCGCGAGGCTCCCACCCCGACGAACATCTCCACGAATTCCGACCCCGAGATGCTGAAGAAGGGCACACCGGCTTCACCGGCAATCGCTTTGGCCAGCAGGGTCTTGCCGGTGCCCGGCGGGCCCACCAGCAGCACCCCCTTGGGAATTTTGGCACCAACCGCTGTGAAGCGTTCCGGCTTTTTCAAGAAGGTGACAACTTCCTGGAGCTCTTCTTTGGCCTCTTCAATGCCGGCCACATCGCTGAACAGGACGCCGGTTTTGGCTTCCATCTGGAAGCGAGCTCGCGATTTGCCAAAGTTCATCGCTTGGCTGCCGGCTTGGCTAGACCGGCGCAAGATCATCGTCAGCCCCCCAATTAGCAGCACAATCAGCAGCAAATTGGCCACCAGCCCCACGGCGGCGCTGCGGTCAGCCGTCGGCTGGATATCCAGTTTAATCTCCTCTTCCCCCCCTCGGTTTTTTTGGCCGATCGCTCGGTACACCTCTGGGTATTTGTCAAACAGAGACACCTCATACTCCGTTTGACCGGGCTCCTTGAGCTTGACTCTGGCCACCTGTTGCGCTGGGTCAATCTCAACCTTGTCCACTTCACCGGCATCTATTTTCTGCAGCAGCTCGCTGTAGGTCATATTTTTGCGCTCTGGCGCTCCCAGTGCCGGCACCGGCAGCAGCAGCCCCTGCAGCACCAGCCAGCCCGCAGCTAGATACCCGAGCCACAGTGCCTGTTTCGAGCGCCTTTTTGAGCGCCGCTCAACAGTTTCCAGAGGATCGTGCCTCCCCTGATTGGCCTCAGATTCCCTGTGCTGCCCCATCCGTGCTTTGATCGACAAACCTTTCATTTCCCCTTGCCTTCTTGCCTGCTGTCTTGTCCAATTCCTGCGCCTCAGCTTGTGGGCCCATTCCCCTCCGGCAGGATTTGAGAACCTTTCCAAACCAAGTCTAACTTTCACCATTCTAGCCAACTGCGGTCATGGCCAGTCCCCTACTGAGAGCGTAGAAACCCGGTTTCTTCTAGAAACCCGGTTTCTGGCCCTTCTTTCCTTGACAGGGCATCATTTCTTAAGCTATATTAAATGCAGTCGGAATGACTTCGGGTTTTAACAAAAATTTAAGCAGCGATCTCGCACTCAGCCCTTGCAGGAGAATCAATTTTATGGTAGGGATAGTTGGCTTTGCAGGCAGTCTGCGGTCTGGCTCCTACAGCCAGTTGGCCTTGCGCCAAGCGGCGCAGCGGGTGGAAGCCCTCGGGGCTCAGGTGGAAATACTGGATTTGCGAGAAATGAGATTGCCGTTTTGCAGCGGCGACAAGGAATATCCCGACTTTCCAGATGTGGAGCGGTTGCGCACAGCGGTCAAACAAGCAGATGGGCTGATATTGGCAACACCAGAGTACCACGGCGGGGTGAGCGGCGTACTGAAAAACGCCCTGGATTTGATGAGTTTTGAGCATTTGAGCGGGAAAGTTGCCGGTTTGATCAGCGTTTTGGGCGGACAGTCCAACAGCAACGCCCTCAACGACTTGCGGGTTATTATGCGCGGGGTGCACGCCTGGGCGATACCCGAACAAATCGGCATCGGGCAAGCTTGGCAGGCATTTGGCCCTGAGGGCAAGATTTTGGATGAGAAACTGTCGCAGCGCTTCGACCAATTCGCCCAGAGTTTGGTGGACAGCACTCGCAAAATCCGAGGCTTGTAACGCTTCCCCTCGTTCCCAGGCAGAGCCTGGGAACGCCCAAAGGGAGGCTCCGCCTCGTTCCCCTCGCGTCAGCCCGGGAACGAGAAACGGCTAGTGGTGGTGGTGGTGGCCGTCGTGGTGGTGGTGGTGGCCGTTGTGGTGGTGGTGGTGGTGCCCGTCGTCGTGGTCGTGAGAGTGAGCCGCCGGCAGCGCCATTTGGGGCTTGACAGATACCGCCTCTTGTGATAATAGCCCTTCGATATGCGGCACAGCCCACTCAGCCGCCATCTGGAGAAAATCGGGACGCTCGTTGACGCAAGGCATCTGCAGGTAGGTCACATCAGGACGCCGGCGCTGCAAAGCGTGAATGATATGCTCCACATCCAGCAGGGTTTCGTGATTTTCCGTCGCAAAGCCAATCGGCATCATCACCACAGCCTTCGCGCCCAAGTCAGTCAGGTTGCTCGCCGCTTGCTCCGCACTGGGTTGAGTCCACTCAATCAGAGGCGTATCGTGGTTGAGCCAGCCCACAGAAATCAGCGGATAGCGGTGGATGAGGCGCTCCCGCACCAGTTCGTAGAGCGCCTGACTTTCGTCAATCCCAGAGGTGAAACCCTTGGCCTTGTGGGGACAGCCGTGGTTCATCAGCACGATGCCGATTTGGGAGGGGAGGTACTGACCGGCAAGTTTCGAGGCGATCGCGTCCTCTACCAGCTGCGCCATTAAATTGATATAAGCCGGCTGGTTGTAAAAAGAAGGGATGTAGCGCATTCCCTTAACCCAGTGTTCCGAGCCGCCGGCAATTTCGGCGAGGGCTTTGTTAACCTGCTCGACGGCGATCCCGCTTGTGAAAATGGAATCTACAACTAACAGGGGATAAATCAGCAGCTTGTCGAAACCTTGGGATTTAATTTCGGCGATAACTTGTTTGGGGAGGAAGGGAGCGCAGAAGTTAAAAGCTTTGAACACCCGCACAGAATCGCCCCAGCGGTGCTGAAGCTCGTGTTCAATACCGGCTCGCTGCTTTTCAAAAATAGCATTGTGGGGGGAAATGAAATCGTGATGGGTGTGTCCCCACTCGTGCCGGTCAAAAATCGCCAGCAGTCGGGCTAGGGGGGGATAGATCCAAGTGGGAACCGGGGCAAACTTAGCGGTGAGAAGATTTAAAGCTTGTTCGTTATAGTTGGCGAAGTCTTCGTAGCTTTCGACTTCGCCGTAACCCATCAGCAAGACAGCAACACGGTTGTTGCCGGCATCTGAGAGGGGGAGATGTTCTTGCAGTTTTTCAGGGGTGGCTACCACGTCAGGTTCCTCCATTGCATGGGTGTGAGGAGCCAATAGCGCTGGGGCATAGCCTGGCGGAGTGTGGAGATGCCGCCAGCGCAAGGCGTCCGTTTCTCTAGCGTAGCATCCGGGAGGGGGGGATAGGGTCTGGCAAGCGTTAAGAAAGAATAAGGAAAAAGAAAGAAGGCAGAAAGTTCTCTACTGGAAAGCCGGTGCGGAAGCCATAAACCCAAGTCTCGTGCGAGAGATATCCCCACCGCCCCGGTTCAGGAGAATGTCACAACTCGATCCCGACCTTCGTTTTTAGCGCGGTAAAGAGCGCTGTCAGCGGCTTGGATCGCCGCCGCGCCTGTCAAACCGTGGTCAGGGAAAATGGCCACCCCGATCGAGAGCGTCACCGGCCCGAGAGACTGAGAGCGGTACTGGACATTCAGGCATTTGACGCCGGTGCGAATTTGCTCGGCTCGCTGCAGGGTAACATCCAAGGACGCATCCGGTAAAATCAGCAGGAACTCCTCGCCACCGTAGCGACAAACAATATCCGACTGGCGAACCTGTTTTTGCAAAAATAGGCTCAGCGCCCGCAAGACTTCATCACCGGCATCATGGCTAAACGTGTCGTTAAATTGTTTAAAGTAATCCACGTCGAGCATGATGATTCCCAGAGTTTTTTGCCCGCGAGAGGCGCGGTAAACTTCGCGCTGTAGGGCGTCTTCCAGATAGCGCCGGTTGAACAAACCAGTCAGCGGGTCGCGGATGCTTTGGTTGTGCAAAGTTTCGCGCAATTTTAAGTTAGCCAGAGCCAGGGCAATCTGTTCCGAGACAGTGCCAGCCAGCAGTTGTTTAGCCTCTGTTAATCGCCCCTTGTCTGAGGAACTCAAATACAGCACACCCATTGCTTCCCCCTGAGCCATAAGGGGGACACAGCAATATTCAACGGGCAGCGGGTTTTGGTGCAAATGTTTGCAGAGCAAACCTTGGTGCGTGCTCTCAACCGAATGCAGCTGTCCTCGCCGCAGCGCCCAACATTCATTGGGGGTGAAAATTCTTTCGCTGGTTACGGGTGCGCCCCAGGTGACCACCGCCTCAACCAGTTTTCTAGAGGGGCTGAGCATGAAGAGTCCGCCATTGAGATTGGGGAAGAGCAATTTCACACCTTGGGCAATCACAGTATAGGCTTCCCTTACAGTGAGACAAGCTTGGAGTAAATCGCTCATCTGCCCTAGCTGGGTGAGATCGGAATTGCGCTGTTCTAGTTCATTTGTTTTCTGGTAGAGTGATTCCTGTGCCTGCTTGCGCTCCTCGATCTCTACCAGCGCCCGATCCCGCATCGCCTTGTAGTCTTGGATGCGATTTGTCAGGTAGGTGACGTCCTCGATAACCAAAAGTGCGTAGAAACCAGAGCCGGTTAACCGGCGCACAGCGGTGACAGTGGTGTGCTGGATGCGCAACTGTTCGTTGGGGAGGCGTGAGGGAATCAGGTGCTTGTGAAGCTGGGAAGAAAAGATAGTAGGCGGACCGCCTTCAAAGATTTGTTTCAGGCGACTGGAATACTTGGGCTGCTGCAAGTGAGGGAAATAATCCCCAACGCTCGCCCCCACAATTTTGCTTTTGGGGATGAGAGTCCAGTCTTCCAGGCATTTGTTCCAAAAAAGAACCATAAAATCTTCCCGAAGAACGCACACTCCCACCGGCATGCGATCGAGAATGCCAAACTTTTCCTCAACCCGTTCCAGCTCGTCCATCATTCCGCCCCATAAGTTTGTTGAATGGCAGCCAGCAATGCCTGGAATGACCCCAGCTTGAAAATCACGACGATCTCCCCTTCAATTTGCAGCTGTTCGATTGTGAAACTGGCTTGCGCCAGTAGGATGGTTGCGTTAGGGTCAAAGTTATTGTCCGTCAGGAGTTGGGCGATGATTCCTTCAAGGTAAGTGGGGAGCGAATAGTTAAAATCCTGCTCCAGCAAGTTGCTAATCGCACCCATCAAGCCGCTAATGAAGATATTACCCACCTCGGTGAGAGCACCGATCTTGACTTCATCGAGATCGGCTGCGCCCAGATCCTCGTTGCAGATGGCGGCGACGAGCTTAGAAGCGCTGTCTGTGGGGAAAACCAGCTGTGCGCTTCCGCTCAGCGAGCCATTAAAACCAAGCCTCACAGCAGAAAGACCATCGGCACCTAGCCGTTTGTACAGTTCCTCTTTTGCCTGCTGCGGGGAGAGGATTTGCAGGGCAGGGATTTGCAAGCAGATGTGGGAGCCGATCATCTCATTGAGCACGCTAGCGGCTCGCCCCACACCGATGTTAACCACTTCCCGCAAGGCATCGAGTTGAGTCAGTGTCAGTTTCATGGGGCGCTGTCCTCTTTGAAACTGAGAGCTTTTTTAACCGCCTCTTGCAGCTCACCCGGTTTGGGGGGTTTGTAAAGAACGTCAAGAGCTCCCAGATTTAAACATTTCTGGCGAGTGGTGCCTTGGGTGTCGGCGGTGATAAAAATCGCGGGAATCTTTAAGGAGCGGTCATTCAAAGCCTGGAGAACTTCCATGCCGTTAATATCTGGGATTAAGAGATCCAGCAAAACGCAGTCTGGATTGTGAGTTAGAGCCATCTGGAGCGCTTCTTCTCCATTGCTCGCCTCTATAATGTCGTAGCCTTCTTTTTGCAAGATGCGGCGAATCATTATGCGCATTATCTGCGCGTCATCTACAATTAAAATTAACGCCATTTGCTTTGAGCGCGAGTTCCAATCGGTACGATGCAAAACAATATTGACAAGCGGTTAATCCTGCCAATATAAGGGCTAAAAAGATGGAAATTCCGAGATAATCTATCAACCTTTACTTACTTTACCCGCAGGGTGCGCTATTAAGGCAACCCACGGATGGGAAGGCACAGCCTGGCGTACCTGCTCCTGACGCAATTGATCGTCAGAGCAATCTCTCCTCTTATTACCCTACCGCAATCCCGACGCCCTCGCGCCTCTGAGCCAAGGGCGCGATAGAGCGCACAGCGACTGGATCGCAGCAGCGCCGGCTCAGGCGCTTCTGGTTCAAGAGGCGGCTACTGTGCGGTCGCGCCCTTGGATTTTAGCGCGGTAAAGCGCCGCATCAGCGGCTCGGATCACCGCCTCGCCGGTTAAACCGCAATCCGGGAACACCGCCACGCCCAAAGAAAGGGTAATCCCACCCAAGGGCTGCCGGTGATGCTCCAGATTTAGGTGCTTAATGCCCTCACGCAGCTGCTCAGCTCGCTCTATACTGTGTTCCAGAGACGCCTCCGGCAGAATCAGCATGAATTCCTCACCGCCGTACCGGCAGGCAATATCTGAAGAGCGGATATGTTTTTTCAAGAACAGACCCAACTCTCGCAGCACCGCATCACCAGCTTCGTGACCGAATGTGTCATTATAGCGCTTAAAGTGGTCAACGTCAAGCATAATAATACCCAAAGATTGGCGATCGCGGGAAGCGCGGTGTATTTCTCGGGTCAGCGACTCTTCCAAATAGCGCCGGTTGAACAAACCCGTGAGCGGGTCGCGAATGCTCTGGTGCTGGAGGGATTCGTACAGCTTTAAATTGGCAAGCGACAGAGAAATCTGCCTTGCCACAGTCACCGCCAACTGCTGTTTGGCCCTTGTTAATTGCCCCGGTTCCATAAAGCTCAAATACAGCACCCCCAGGGTTTCCCCTTGCGCCGCCATTGGGATGCAGAAATATCCGCTAGGCAAGAAATCGTGCTGCAGGTGGTTGCATAGCAACCCGCTGCGAGTGTCTTCAACAAGATGAGGCTGCCCCCGGCGCAGCCCTATACATTCATTGGTTGAAAACAGCGTCTGGCTAGTAATAGGTTTGCCCCAAGTGGTAATCGCTTCCACAAGGTTTCTGGAATTGCTAATCGTAAACACCGCTCCCGAATTATTGGGGAATAAGAGCGGCACGACCTGAGCAATCACCTTACAAGCCTCCTCGCGGGTCAGGCAGCTTTGCAGCAAATCGCTCATGTGGCTGAGCAAACTGATTTCGTCGTTGCGCTCCTCCAGTTCCTTCACCCAAGCTTTCAGTTGCTGGTTAGCTTGCTGCAGCGCCTCCTCCCCACGCTTGCGCTCCGTGATATCTCGATTAATAGCAATCAGAAACAAAGGTTTGCCTGTTTTGTCGCAAAAAGCTTTAGCCGTTGTTTCTATCTCAATAAAAGAGCCATTTTTTTGGCGGCAGAGAAGTTCTTCGCCAAACACCCCTGTTTCCTGAATTTGGTTTAAAATATTGGCCACAGTCACCCCCTTACTGTCATGCCGGTAGATAAAATTCAAGGACTTGCCAATCACTTCCGAAGCAGCGTACCCAAAAATATGTTCTGATTTTCCCATCCATTTTTGGATATTTCCCTCCAAGTCTGTGAGGACGATGGAATCAGGCATTTGTTTAAGGACTTCATCCGAAAACCGCAGCACTTCTTCCGCCTGCTTGCGATCAGTGATGTCAAAAAAAGAAAACACTACCCCATAGGGCTGCTTCTGATCCTGCCGGAACAAAGGTCGGGCATTCACAGAAATCCAAGTCACCATTCCTTCCCGTTTGCGAACCCCCATCACCACATTAGACTGCGGTTCGCCGGTGCGCAAAGTCACCATCGCCGGGTGAATCTCAGCCGGGAAAGGAGAGCCATCTTCGTGAATCGCACTCCAGCGCAAAGCCAGGGACGACCGGCCCGTCATCTGACTGGCTGAAACTCCGAGAATGCGCTCAGCGCTGGCATTGCAAGTGCTGCTCATCCCATCTGCGTACAGCAGGACAATCCCCTCAGCTGCAGTCTCGATCGCCGAGCGATAGCGCTCTTCGCTCTCCCGCAGCGCTTCCTGCGCTTGCTTGCGCTCCGTAATGTCGCGGGTCATTTTGGCGAAGCCGCGCAATATTCCACGATCGTCTCGCAAGGCTGTAATCACCACATTGGCCCAGAACCGCGACCCATTTGCGCGGACGCGCCAGCCCTCGTCTTCCGCCCTCCCGCTAGCTTCAGCCAGCTCCAGCAAACGCTGCGGCTTGCCTTGCTCAATGTCTTCCAATTGGTAATAGCACGAAAAATGCTTGCCAATGATTTCTTCTCCCCGATACCCTTTGATCCTTTCCGCTCCGCGATTCCAACTCATCACCTGCCCACTGGGGTCTAGCATAAAAATCGCGTAGTCTCTGACACTCTCCACCAGCAAGCGATAGATTTCTTCACTCTGCTGCAGCGCCGACCGAAACCGCACGCGCTGGGTAATGTCTCGATTTATGCCGCGATAGCCGAGGAATTTTCCCTCGGAATCGAAGACTGGAACCCCACTGGTTTCCAAAACAACCCGCCGCCCGTCTTTGTGGAGATTTGTGTTTTCCAGACATGAAAATGGCTGTTGCTGGGCAAAAATAGGGCCGCAAATGTTGGCAGCGCGAAAAGCCTCTTCTGGAGGCATCAGATCGAAGATAGTTTTGCCCAGCACTTCTTCAGGCTCGAAACCCAGCAATTCGCGCACTTTGGGGTTGCTGTAGGTGTAGGCACCGCTTTCGTCCACTTCCCACACCCAGTCGCAGGCGGTTTCCACTAAATTGCGGAAACGCCCCTCGTTCTGTTGCAGCGCTTCCCGGACTCGGGCGGCTGCCATTTCTTCTAGTCCTTCTACCTTTTTTCTGCTGGAGTGCGCTATTTGAGCGAGACGGACTGCTTGCGCCAGCAGAAAAGCCACTGCAACCCCTGCGGCTAGCACTACTTCCGGGAGAGGGGATTTTTCCTGTGCCAGTAACTCGGGTGCCGGCATGACTCGCACGCGCCAAGCGGTTCCATAAAACTCTACTTTTTCTTCTTTGACCCACTTGGGATTCGGTTCACCGGCGCGATGGCTGCGGTAGATTTCCCCCTGGCTATCGAAAATAGATATGGCGTACCCCCGCCTGATATTCTGGCTGAGGATGCCATCGAACAATTCCTCAGTGCGAAAGATTCCGAAAATGTACCCGTCGGGCGATTTTGGATTTTGAATCTGGGATTTGGGACTGATCTCTCTTCTCTGCGGCGTTGCAGAGAAGGTGGGGACAGACACCAGGAAAGCCTTGCCACCTTGCGCCAGATTGACAGAGCCGCTGGCGGGGACATCCTGCCGACTCCGCCCGCTCAAAATGGCCTGTCTGGCCAGTGCGGGGTTGAGGTCAGCAGCCGCCTGAGAGGCCGGTCGGGGCAGAATCCAGCGTGTGTTGAGCTTGGAGTCCGCCCACTCGATGGCAAAGTATCCCCGCTCTTGCTGAATATAGAGTGCCACCTCGGCTTCCCATTGCTTTTGGGACGGCTTTGCGCAATTCTCCCAGCGCTTTGCCAGGGAGAGTAGGGCCTGGAAAAGCTGCTGCATCTGATTCTCCAGTTCGATTTTGACGCTCGCCGCTTCTAATTGAGTCTGCCGCTGAATTTGAGCGTCTTCCTGTGCCGCCAGTGCCTGCCAGAAGAAGAGAGTGATGATTAGGGCGACGCTGCCAGCCAGCCGGTGCGGAAAACGCGGCGCAGCAGACACTAGCCCCTGGACAGACGCCCTCAGGTTTGGCCAGCACAGGAACGGGATTTCTTTTTTCGTGAAAAGTTTAGATAGTTTTTTTGTTTTCATCAAGACTGAATCTATGGATCTCTATTTATAGTTTCTTTATAAAAGGATGCCTCTGTTTGGTCTGCGGCAATCCCTGTCCTCCTCTTTCCGCAAAGTTTATTAAACTTTCTCATGTTTCGCATATTATAGCGAGCTTTGTGCTATAATAACCCAACTTGCTACTTACCCGTGAGTCAGGTCAGATCCCCCCTTTCCCCCCTTAAAAAGGGGGGCGCAAGAGAATGTTCCCCCCCTTTTGAAGGGGGGGGCCGGGGGGGGATCTAGCCTTGACTCACTTGTAGAGCACTTGTCATTTAGGTTAGGACATTAATGGCATGGCGTATGGGGCTAATGCGCATGGCGCATCAGACTACGAGCAATGCCATGCATGCGTTCTGGCCATGCATGCGTTCTGGCCCATGTTTTAACCTAAGTGGCTACTGCTATACCAGTCAGTCAGGTCAGATCCCCCCAAACCCCCCTTAAAAAGGGGGACGCAAGAGAATGTTCCCCCCCCTTTTGAAGGGGGGGCTAGGGGGGGATCTAGCCTTGACTCACTTGTAGATCACTTGTCATTTAGGTTAGGACATTAATGACATGGCGTATGGCCCTACGAATTATAGGCGTAGGCTGCGTTCGGCCTGCCCTAAAAGTCTAATGTCTTAACCTAAGTGACTGCTGCTATAATAAAAAACCCTCCACGGGCTGAAGAGGGGCGGGTTTCGGGGAGAGGGGGAGAGAGGGCGAGGGGGCGAGTCGGAGAGTTGCCAGGAGGCGAGAGGGGGAGAAGAAAAGTGCTCAATTTTCCCCCCCTAGTCACTGCGACGCCGTAACCACCCGGTCGCGTCCGGCTTTCTTGGCGCGGTACAAAGCCGCGTCAGCCGCTTGCAGCACTTCCTCCCCGGTGAGGCCGTGTTTGGGAAAGCTGGCCACGCCCAGGGACAGCGTTACCGGCCCGAGGGGCTGCCGCCGGTGGTGGACGTTCAAGTGCTTGACGCCAATCCGCAACTGCTCGGCTCGCTGTGTGCTGAGATCCAAAGACGCTTCCGGCAGAATCAGCGTGAACTCCTCGCCCCCATAGCGGCAGGCAATATCTGAACCCCGGATCGAGCCTTGCAAAAACATGGCCAATTCTTGCAGCAGGGTGTCACCGCCGTCGTGACCGAAACTGTCGTTGAAGTGCTTGAAGTGGGCAATGTCAATCATAACAATCCCCAAGGGCTGACCGGCACGAGCGGCTCGGTGCAGCTCCCGCTCCAGGAACTCTTCCATGTAGCGCCGGTTGAACAAACTGGTGAGCGGGTCGCGAATGCTCTGACTTTTCAGGGTTTCCCGCAGTTTTAAGTTGGCCAGCGCTAAGGCAATGTGTTCGGACACGGTAGTGGCTAAATGCTGTTTGGCCTCTGTTAATTTTCCCGGCTCTGGCGAACTCAAATACAGCAGCCCCAAGGAAACCCCCTGCGCCATCATCGGCACACACAAAGACTGTTCGGGCAGGGGTTGCTGGTAGTGCTGGCAAGCCAGTCCGCTGCGAGTGTTTTCAAACAGGTGCTCTCGCCCGCAGCGCAGCGCCCAGCAGTCATTCGGTGCGAACACCGGCTGGCTGGTAGCCGGCTCGCCCCAGGCTGTCACGGTTTCCACCAGATTTCCTGAGGCACTTATTATATAGATCGCCCCTGAGTAATCGGGGAAAAGTTTTTGCATCAGCCGGGGAATCACCCTGTAG
>JALOOK010000055.1 GCA_025454445.1 Oscillatoria sp. Prado101
GCCGTGTCCAAAATTTTGAAGATCAGCCCCGACAGTGTGTGGAAAGTGGGCGTCAGCCTGACCCGGAAAATGAAGGCCCACACAATTTGGGTCTCTCACAGGCTTACCAATGGCTGGACAACCACCTCTTTCGTCAGTCGGGCCAGCTTCAGCGGCTTCGACACAGAAGAGGCCGAAGACAGCATCCAGGTGACCAGTTTGTCCACAGGCATGAGGTTCAACATTCACCTCAAAAACCGTCTTCAGTGGGACGAGCCGATAGCCTCAAACCTCCGCTGCAGCTGTTCTAAGCACAAAGACGGTCAGCCAATCTGCGAGCACATCGCCCACGTCGTGACCACAAAACCGGGAATGAAATTGGCTTCCCGGCTGGATAATCTGCGGGCCGAACACCAGGAGCGTCTCGAAGAGCTACAGCGCCAGCACGAGGAGATAGAACAGCGTCGGCGCGAGAGTCTGGAGCGCCAGGAAACATGGGTGCAAAAAAATTTCCACCTGAAAAACGGATACAGACCGGCTCCTGGCTTCTGGCTGGACCAAACTTCAGGTAAAGGAGAAGAAAATTTTGACGTCATCTGCCAAGTAGAGAGTTGGGGGTGGATTTCTACGGAAAAGCTGGGCACCATTTGCACCAAAGGTGAATGGTTCACCTTTTACAACCGCCGCTGCGATTTCGGCGACCTAATGATCACCCCGGAAAACCTGGAGCTGGCGTGTAAAGAATTATTTCACGCTAGCCCACATTCACAAAAAACTCTCTGCTTCGATTGGGAAATGGAGATGGAGCTACAATTTCCATAATTTATGGAGTAGGGTGCAATAGACAGCTCAGTAATGGACACGCTCGTTTGGAGGGAACGCAATTCCTACGAGGTATAGGCGTAGGGCAGGCGTTCCCTCCGCACCCTCAAGGTCTCGCTCGCTCAGAGGGAACGCAATTCCTACGTCCGTTCCTGTGCGTGGCTACTGCTATAGCAATAAACAGTAAGTTTAGGACACGCTTGACAGGCGGGACGCAATTCCTACGAATTATAGGCGTTGGTGCGGCTTCGCCTTAGCCTCAAAGTCTAATGTCTTAACCTAAGTGGCTAGTGCTATAACTGGCTACCCTGCAAATAAAGCCGGTTTCTGATAGAGAAGGAACCCGGTTTATTAAGTTTATTTAATCATCCCAAAACCAGGCTGTAAAGCGCTTTTCATCCCTAACCCGGAAGCACAGTGATGCTGCCCCGACAAACCAGCTGGCTTTGGCTGAGGGTTAATTCCTGGATATCAACTTCTGACCCTAAATCCAGTTTGAGGTCATCGAGCTGGGGAGCGGGCACTCCGGGCGGCGTCTGGAACTGGGGGCGAACAAACTGCAGCTCGCGGTTTGCGCCCGACAAGCCGGTGTTGAAGACAAAAGGCAGCTCAGTGCCGGTGGCAGACACCAAAATGCCGCTGAGAGTCAGCTGACCTGAATCAATGCGAATCTGAGGGTTTTGCAAAGTAATGGGAAGGGCAGCCATCTTGCCAAAGGCAGATGCGGGTGGCAGATTTTGGCACAAAAATTCGATGAGAGCTATAGAGAGTAATGGCGCTGACAGGGAAGCGTTGAGGTCGGCTTCTCGCAGCAGCAATTCCCCGGCAACAGGCATTGGGGAGAGCAGGCCCAGGGGCTTGCCTTTGAGAACCTGACCGATATTGATGCCAATGCCGGTGGCGGTGAGTAGGAGTTGGCTCAGGTGCAGTCCTTGATAGACGGCACCCTTGGCCGAAAGCGAGACTGAGGGAATCGCACCTTGCAGGAGCTGGCGATCTCTGCCCTCAATTTTCACCTGTAAGTCTTCGATACGCTCAACTTGCGATAGCAGCCACAGGCGCACTGCCGGTGAGAGTACCTTACTGAGCAGGCGGCTGTGCCGAGCCGGCTCGGCTGGTGAGGCTGCTTTGGCAGCAACGGCGGCAGAGAGTTTGGGCTCTTGGCGGTCGGGATTGGACTGGGGGGAATCACCCTCTAAAAGTTTGTTCAATTTTGCTAAAAAATCAGGAGGGAGGCAATATTAAGTCACAAAATAGTAAATAGACTGCAACCATTCAGTCTCAAACCGTCGCTGCCGAGCCTGAAGCGGTCAAAAGTCAGCGGTCAGTTGAACAATAACTGACAGCCTGCCGTTGCGCCCCCGACTGCAGATATCGGGGGTAAAGTCGGGGGTTGGGGGCCAGACGCAACAGCTAACAGTCAGACATTGAGCCGGTGGAGCAAGATGTGTAAAACAGTGAGATCCTTGCTATTATCCTTCTTCTTGTAAGATTTGTACATAATCGGGGCTGCCGTGACGCTCCGATTCAGCCCTTACCTTATCGATTCGGAGTTGAAGCTAACACGAGCATGGAGGAAAGACTGCAAAAAATCCTCTCTCAGTGGGGCATTGCCTCGCGCCGTCAAGCCGAGGAAATGATCCTTGACGGACGGGTGCGACTGAATGGCAGAGTGGTGCAGTTGGGGGAAAAAGCAAATCCAGACCGGGATCTGATTGAAGTCGATGGCGCACCCCTGAGGGCGGCTCGCCCGCAGCCGGTGTATCTGTTGCTGAACAAACCGGCAGGGGTGGTGTCCACTTGCAGCGATCCCGCAGGGCGCAAGACTGTGCTGGATTTCCTGCCCGGGCCACTCCGCAGCGGTGAGGGCGTTCACCCGATTGGACGCTTAGATGCGGAATCCACAGGCGCATTGCTGCTGACTAATGATGGGAAGCTGACGTTTGGCCTGACGCACCCCCGTCACGGTATTGAGAAAACCTATGAAGTGTTGGTGCGGGGCTCCCCGACTGCTGAGGCTCTGCAAGCTTGGCGCAATGGCGTTATGCTCGATGGCAGAAAAACACTACCGGCCTCTGTCCGCACTATCAAGCGCTATCCGGGTTCGCAGACGCTTTTGCAAGTAATTCTCGTTGAGGGCAGAAATCGACAGATTCGACGTGTCGCAGAGCAGTTAGGATATCCAGTGGTTAATCTGCACCGCACTGCTATTGGCCCAATTCTGCTGCAACCGCCCGGAGAACCGCTGCTGCCGGGCGGTCGAATCCGCCCCCTCAAAGAGTTTGAGCTGAGGTTCTTACAAGCTCAACTCGATATCACACCAGTAAATCTGCCAGCCGAAATTGAGGATCGCACTTTATGAATATTGTTAAGAGGCGTCAGAAAAAAAATATACGCAATTTTGAGGAAGAACGCGCAGAAAAGCTGTCAGAGCTGGGAGATCGCCTGCGCCGGGTGCGCTTGGAGTTGAATTTGTCCCTCGAAGAAGTTTCCTTGAGGACGATGATCGGGCCGAGGCACCTGCAGGCGATTGAGGAGGGCCAGTTGGAACACCTGCCGGAGCCGATCTACATTCGGGGCTTTATTCGCCGCTTTGCCAACGCCCTGGGGCTGAACGGGGTGGAGCTGGCAAGTGATTTTCCTGTGGAATCGAATCAGCGATTGCTCAACTATTCCTGGATAAATTGGCCATCGGCGCAATGGCGACCGATTCATCTTTATATCCTGTACATTGTGCTAATTATGTGTTCTGTCCAAGGTCTGTCGCAGATGCTCGACCGTCCCATACTGCAGGCGAGCCGCCTCGACATTGAGCCGCCACCGCCGGCCAAGCCGGTTCAGCAACAGGAGCGACGACCGGCTCCCAGTCAGGCTAAGTTAACTGCTAAACAATCTCCGACTCCGAGTCCCGCAGCTGGAGCCGTGCGCATTGGCCTAACTTTAAAGGCAGAGTCTTGGATCGAGGTTGTGGCAGACGGCCAAACCCAGTTTCAAGGGATTCTGCCAGAGGGAACCAAGAGAACCTGGGAGGCCAAGCAGGAACTGTTCGTGAAGGCCGGCAATGCCGGTGGCGTGCTCATGGCTGTTAATGACGGACAAGCCAAGCAAATGGGAGCGCCAGGGAAGGTGGAAGAGGTGACCGTTAAAGCCAATCCTGAATCTTGAGTCAGTGGGCAGTGGCTTGAGAGTCCCACCCCAGTGGCCTGGAGAGCGGGATCTGGCGCTTGGCGGGGAAAGTCAGCAATCTTCGCGCTTGTGAGAAATATAGCGGTTTTCAGTTGGATGAAGTACACCCAAAGAAACCCGGTAACTTTGGCGAAACCGGGTTTCTCAGTACCTCACTGATACGAAAAACGCTCCTTAGCTGTTACGCTTTTAATATGCTTGTGCGATTCGTTTAACCTAAATGGCCACAATGTGACCAGGGATGGTTAGCCTGGTTGGAGTCTGTCGAACCATGATAACTGAACAGTGATGGTGGTGAAACCCCTTAAGGGGCCAGCCCACCCGACGTAGTGCCCGCCTGAAAGCATCGGCCCCACTGTAGCGATTGGTCATCAATCGGTGAAGCGGGCCGAAAAGGCAGTCCTGCTGGTAGCCTAGAACCGGTATCTGTCGAGCAAGGGGTCATGGGGACGAAAGAAAGGTACGCCTGAACCGTCGTGATAAGAAACCAGCCAAATAAGGCTGATAGGCAGGGGCCAAAATGGCAACGGGAACGGAAGATGGCTTTTGAGCTTAAGACCATCGGCACACATCCAAAACCCGGCGGATAGTACCCCCCTAAAACCTCAACCAATCACTGTTCGGAACGAAGTAACCCGCTTGTATCTCCTCTGGGTGGTCGAGCCCAGCAGGTAGTCAACCAAGATGCAATATCTGTCAACAGACAGGGTGCAAGTGGGAAGGATGATGTTCAGAAGCCAAGGCCCTTGAGAAAGTCAAGGGATATGCAGACAGACATCCGGCTGTAGGTAAGGTAAAGTTGTGAGTCAAAGTAACATGCCTAATACCGAGTTAGAAATAACTGAGGTCGGGATGGACGACACGCCACAGTGGAATCAGGTTAACTCGAAGAAACTGGAACGTCGCGTCTATAAGCTTCAAACACGAATTTACCGAGCCAGCAAGCGTGGTGATGTGAAAGCCGTCCGCAGGCTCCAGAAAACGCTGCTCCACTCATGGAGCGCAAAATTGCTCGCGGTACGACGGGTAACGCAAGATAACCAAGGGAAAAAGACGGCTGGTGTGGATGGCGTCAAATCGCATTCCCCCAAAGCAACGTCTAGACCAGGTAGGGCAACTGAAGTTAAATGGAAAAGGAAAACCCACACGCAGAGTGTGGATTCCGAACCCAGGAACTGAGGAAAAGCGCCCATTAGGAATACCCACAATGTACGACCGCGCATTGCAAGCCCTGGTAAAACAGGCGCTCGAACCTGAATGGGAAGCCAAATTTGAGCCCAACAGCTATGGATTCAGGCCCGGACGCTCATGCCATGATGCCGTAGAAGCAATATTTAACGCTGTAAGATACAAACCAAAGTTTGTATTGGATGCAGATGTCTCAAAATGCTTCGACCGCATCGACCACCAAGCACTGCTGAGAAGAGTCAACACCTACCCGTCCCTGAGAAGGCAGATCAAGGTATGGCTCAAATCGGGAGTGATCGACAGAAAGGAGATGCTGGCAACCGACGAAGGGACGCCTCAGGGGGGAGTGATATCGCCTCTTTTGGCCAAGATCGCTCTACACGGGATGGAAATTCGAATAGAGCAGTTCGCTAGAACCATACCGGGATGGAGAAACTCAAAACTATCCCTAATCAGATACGCAGACGACTTTGTTATCCTCCATGAAAAACTTGAAGTAGTCCAAAGGAGTCAGCAGATAATCCAGGATTGGCTGAGCGAAATAGGACTGGAACTAAAGCCCAGTAAGACCCGCGTAGCTCACACCCTCCTACCCCTGGGGAATGAGAAACCAGGATTCGATTTCCTGGGATTCAACATCCGCCAATATCCGGTTGGCAAACATCAGTCAGGGAAAAACACCCAGGGAGAAAAGCTGGGATACAAAACCATCATCAAGCCAGCGGAAAAGAAAGTAGCCCTACATTACCAAAGGATATCCGAGGTAATCGACGCCCACAAAGCCGCCCCGCAGGTGGCCTTAATCAGCCGCCTAAACCCAGTAATTAGGGGATGGGCGACCTACTACGCAGCCGTTTGTAGCAAGGAGATATACTCCGAGCTAGACCACCAGGTATTCCAAAAGCTTCGCAGATGGGCAAGGCGTAGACACCCCAACAAAGTGGTGAACTGGGTGAACAAAAAATACTGGCGCACCATAGGGAACGATAAATGGACATTCGCCACCCAAGAGGATGATAGCCTGATAATCATGTGCGCACACGCGGATACCCCGATAGTGAGGCACATTAAGGTAAAAGGAGAGGCAAGTCCCTATGACGGCAATCTCGCATACTGGAGCGCGAGGATGGGCACGCACCCTGAAGTCCCAACACGAGAATCAAAGCTCTTGAAGCGACAGAAAGGCAAGTGCGCCCACTGCGGATTAACTTTCAAACCTGGAGACGTATGGGAAGTTGACCACATCCAACCCAAGTGTAAAGGCGGGGAGGACAGATACGACAACTTACAACTGCTCCACAAACACTGCCACGATGTAAAAACCCGTACCGACGGGTCTGGTACTCATGGCAAGAGGCCCACAACTGAGGAGCCGGATGAGGCGAAAGCCTCACGTCCGGTTCTGAAAACGAGCGGTTCCCGTAAGGGAATCACTTAGTTAAACATTGTAGAAAGGAGGCTCTGCCTCCAGAGGGGCGTTCCCAGGCTCTGCCTGGGAACGAGGGATAACGAGGGATAACCCGCCCCTGCTAGCAACCAAACTCGGCCACAGATATCTCTGGCGAACCGGCCCCTACTTTTGAAGGCCGTGTCAGATCGTCACTTTCAGATCGTCACTTTCAGCTGTCAAGTGGTGCGGCCAAAGGTTTCCGTCATGCTTTTCAGGCGGTGGCGCACGTCGTCGGTCAGAGCGCCATACCAGTATCGCCAGCCCCAGTTTCCCTCCGCAAGTCCGGGCGTGTTCATCCGCGCTTCGCTCCCCAACCCTAAAATATCCTGCAGCGGTATAATCGCCAGATTCGCCACAGAAGAAAGTGCCAGCCGGATTAAATCCCAGTGAATGCCATCCGGACTGACGTGTCCCAAATAGGCGAGGACTGCCTGCCGTTCGTATTCGGGAAGTTTGGCGAACCAGCCGGCTGTGGTGTCGTTGTCGTGGGTGCCGGTGTACACCAGACAGTTGCGATCGTAATAATTAAACGGCAAATAGGGATTCTCCATGCCTGAGCCAAATGCAAAGTGCAAAATCTTCATCCCCGGAAACTCGAATTTATCTCGCAGCGCCTCCACCTCTGGGGTAATGATTCCCAAGTCTTCGGCGAGCACCGGCAGCTTGCCCAGCTTTTTGTTGAGTGTCTCAAAGAAAGCCTCTCCCGGTGCCTTCACCCACTTGCCCTTAATGGCTGTGGTTTCGCCCTGACGGACAGACCAGAACGCCTCGAACCCCCGGAAGTGGTCGATACGAATGATATCGACATAATTAAGCATGGACTCGAAGCGCCGCACCCACCAGTGGAAATCCGTCTTTTGCAGCTGCCGCCACAGATACACGGGGTTGCCCCACAGCTGGCCTGTGGCGCTGAAGTAATCGGGCGGAACTCCCGCTATCCCCGCAGGCGAGCCTGTCTTTTTGTCCAGACAAAAGATTTCTGGATGCGCCCAGACATCGGCGCTGTCGTGGGCCACATATATAGGAATATCGCCGATAATCTCAATGCCCTGCTCGTTGGCGTAGCGCTTCAGGGCTGACCACTGGCGGAAGAACTGAAACTGCACGAATTTATGGAAAAAAATCGCACCGGGCATCCGCCGCTGGCATTCGGCTAGGGCGGCTGGCTGGCGCTGTGCCAGTTCTGGCTCCCACTTGTGCCAGCTGGCTCCCTCTTTGGCTTCTTTGATGGCCATGAACAGGGCGTAGTCATCCAGCCAGTATGCTGTCGCCGCACAGAATTCTTTAAATTCCTCTTGCTGCTCCTGAGATGCCTTGGCTGTAAAATTCTGGGAGGCTTTCACCAGCAAGGGCATTTTCACGCTGATCGCCAGCTGGAAATCCACTTTGTCGGCGGGAAATTCTGGCAAACGGTCAAAGTCCTGGGGATCGAGCAACCCCTCCTCCCGCAACCACTCCAGGTTGAGCAGCAGGGGATTGCCCGCCATTGCTGAGTAGCACATGTAAGGGGAATTGCCAAAGCCGGTCGGCCCGAGGGGCAAAACCTGCCACAGCCGCTGGCGCGTCTGTGCCAAAAAATCAATAAAGTGATAGGCTTGCTCTCCTAAGTCGCCAATACCAAACCGGCTGGGAAAGGATGTTGGGTGGAGCAAGATACCGCTGGATCTAGGAAAAGGCATGATCGATATGGGAAACAATAATTAAGCAGTTGCAGCTGCTTGGGAGCCGCTGGCATACAGCGATCGCCCGCTCAGATGGTGCGCGTAGGCCCTGACTCTATCACGGAACGCCCGCCGCTACATCGAATTGCGCCTATATTGTAACAATTCTTACTTATATTTCAGGTAACATCATAATATATTTACATTCGGAAATGCTTTGTCGGGGAGGGTTTCGCCCGAAGTCTTGGCCCCCGCAATCTATAGCGGTTTTCAGTTTGATGAAGTACCAGAAACCCGGTTTCTTTAAGAAACCGGGTTTCTCAGTACCTCACTCATAAGAAAACCGCTATATTCACAACCACGCCCTCACTCAACGGATGCCGGTACGGGATTAAATTTTTATAAAATTATTGGGACTAAATTATGATAGAAATACTCCATGAAAAATTGCCCGCTCCCTCGCCAATTTATCGCCAGTATGGGCCGCCCGATAAAATAACTATTGCCTTCGCGTATGGGGCATGGCGCATGGGTGAATACTCACAGATGAATGCGATGATGCCCAATGCCATGCATGGGTTCTGGCCATGCATGGGTTCTGGCCATGCATGGGTTCTGGCCATGCATGCCCATGTCCTAATCTAACTGCCAACTGCTATAGCAGATGTAGGGGGAATTTAGGCGGTTGGCCCTAAGGACAAGACTTGCTACAGTTTGGGGCCGCTTTCTGCCAGAAAATCTATAAAGCCACAGGCTTGTGGCCCTAAGTCGCCAATCCCAAAGGGACTGGGTAAAGAGGTGGGGGGGAGCAAAATACCGCTGATTCCTAAGTCCTGATCGATATTATAGCGTTTTTCGTCTGAGTCAGGTACTGAGAAACCCGGTAACTTTGGCGAAACCGGGTTTCTTATGTGTGCTTCATCCAACTGAAAACCGCTATATACTGTAATTGGGCAAGCATTCACTCTGCCCTCAGCTGTATTTTTACTTTTGAGAGCGGTGACGGCTAATTGGTGTGGCTATTTACTGAAGGGCTTTTTGGATAACCCTCTATAATAAGCTGTTGCCTAACAGCTTAATTAACCCAATGCCCTTTGGCCCTGCCCAATTCAGGAATCTGTAAAATCTAGCCTCTAAAATTGATATGGCTTATAGAAATCCGGTTCCGACTGTAGATATAATTATCGAGCTGATTGACCGGCCCCACCGGCCCATTGTGCTAATTGAGCGCCGCAATCCGCCCTACGGGTGGGCGATGCCGGGGGGGTTTGTGGACTGTGGCGAGCCGGTGGAGGCGGCGGCGCGGCGAGAAGCTCAAGAGGAGACGGGGTTGCCGGTGGAGCTGGTGGAGCAATTTTACGTTTATTCTGACCCGAATCGCGACCCGCGCCAGCACACGCTGAGTGTGGTGTTTATCGCGACGGCGACGGGGGAACCCCAGGCGGCGGATGACGCTAAGAATCTAGGGATTTTTGAGTCTTGGCGGGTGCCGGCTAATTTGTGCTTTGACCACGATCAGATTTTGCGGGATTACTGGCACTATCGGCACTATGGGTTGCGCCCCCGGCTGTGAGCGCTCGCCTGTGGCCGCTTGCGATATTTTAGATTAGTCGCAACAAGCCGGTGGGGTTAAGGGCGTGCAGCCCAACTACAAACTTTTTTTAGGCAGTGGCGGCGTGTCGGTTGGGCCTTGGGCGTGCAGCCCAACTACAAACTTTTTTTAGGCAGTCGCAACGAGCCGGTGGGGTTAAGGGCGTGCAGCCCAACTACAAACTTTTTTTAGGCAGTCGCAACGAGCCGGTTGGGCCTTGGGCTTATGCCCAACTACAAACTTTTTTTAGGCAGTCGCGGCGTGCCGGTGGGGTTAAGGGCGTGCAGCCCAACTACAATCTTTTTTAGTGCTGCAAAATCCAATCAACAGCGGCGGCTAAATTTGGGGCGATGAAGTCGGGTTTGGTGTGGTGCTGGTAGTCGCCAGAGAGGACTAGCTGCCCATAGCCGGTGCGCACCAATATCCCCTGGCAGCCGGCATTGTGGGCCATATCCACATCGGTGGCTTTGTCACCCACCATGAAACTCTGGCCCAAATCTAAGTCGTGATCCCACGCCGCTGCCACCAGCATACCGGTGTTGGGTTTGCGCCAAGTCGTCCACCGGCTAAATTCTGGGGTGACGCCCCCTTCTGGCGGACTCAGGTAGGGACAGGAGTACAGTGCGTCTAAGCGAGCACCGGCTTCCGCTTCCAGCAGCAGGCAGAGACGCCGGTGCAGGGCGTCCACATGGGAGGCGGGGTAGTACCCCCGTGCCGGTCCCGACTGGTTGGTCACCAGACAGCAAAATACTTGCCGGTCGTTTAACCGGCGCACTGCTTCAGCGGAACCGGGGATTAAGTGCAGGTCTTCAAGCCGGTGGATGTAGCCGGCTTCGACATTGAGCACGCCATCCCGGTCGAGGAATACAGCTGGTCTAGCCACCCCAAACCCTCTGCAGTACGGTTTGCGGGGAGATATCGGCCATCTTACCGCTGGGGGATTTGAGCCCGATCAACTTATCGTTAACCGGCAGCAATTTTTTCGGTTCCGTTGGGCCAAACAGGGCGACCGTATAGGTTTGCACGGCTACCGCCAGGTGCATGGGGGCGCTGTCGGTGCACAGCATCAGGTTGGCACCGGCAATCGCAGCCGCCAACTTGCCGATATCTTCTGGTGCTGTGACTTTGAGGTTGGGGAGCGACTGCAACAGCTGGCCAACGAATTCTTCATCCTCTGGCCCTTTAACCACTACCACTGGCAGTTGGGGCTGGCGCTGCTGGAAGTCTTTAATAATTTCCTGCCAATACTCGACAGGGTAGATTTTGTCAAGCCCCTTTTCTTTGGCCATCTGGCTGGAGCCGCCGTGGATGAGAACGTAGCCGGTGCCTTTGGTTCCCAGCTTTTCTTGTTCCGCTTCCGCCCACTTGATGTCCTCCTTGAGCAAGGTTATGGACAGCTCCGGACTGGGGCTGGCAATGCCGAAACCTTGCAGGAGGTCGTGGTACATGCAGGCGGCGTACTGTTCGGTTTTCAGGGGGACGGGGTTGGTGAGAAAGGTGTTGCCGCTGCCGGCGTAGCCAACCCGGATGGGGGTGCCGGTCAACCAGAGGAAGAATGCCACCCCCGCTCGCCGCCCCAGGGAGAGGGCGGCATCGTACTGGCCATCGCGAACCGTACCCAGCAAGTTCGCCCAATCTGCCAAACCGTTGCGGTTCTTGAAATCGAATTGAATCAGATCCAGGGATTTGTCGTGGAACCACTTGCAGACGCGGTACGCCGCTTTGGCGCGAGGTTCTACGACAACGCCAAATTCGGCGTTGGGGTAAGACCGCTTCAGGTCATCCAGCGTCGGGAAGAATAGGATTTGGTCGCCAATCCCGCCAGGGACTAGAGCCAGTATACGCATCTTGGTTATTTGAGCTTGCCAATCGTCTATTCTACCTGTTAGCTGTTGGCTGTTAGCAGATAGCTAATTGTTAATTTAAGATTCTGCATGAGGTACTCAGGTGCAATTACTGATTCCCGCTGCTGGGATGGGACGCCGCATGGGCAGCGACCGCAACAAGCTCCTGCTCACCTTGCTGGGCAAGCCTTTGATTGCCTGGACGCTTTTGGCTGCTGAGGCGTCTGAGCAAATTAGCTGGATTGGCATTGTCGGCCAGCCTGAGGACTGGCCTGATTTTAAGGCGATTCTGGCAGGTCTGTCTGTGAGTAAGCCGGTGCGGCTGATTCAGGGGGGCGCGACGCGCCAGTCGTCGGTGTACAACGGCTTGCAGGCGCTACCGCCGGATGCTGAGCGGGTGCTGGTTCACGATGGGGCGCGGTGTCTGGCCACTCCTGATTTGCTCGACCGCTGTGCCAGGGCGCTCTATGAGTGCGCCGGTTTGATTGCGGCGGTGCCGGTGAAGGACACGATTAAGGTGGTCGAACCGGTCACTCGGCTAATTGTGGACACGCCAGACCGCCAGAATCTGTGGGCGGCTCAGACGCCGCAGGGATTTGAGGTTAAGTTATTAGCGGAGTGTCACGAGTCTGGGCGCTCTCTGGGTTGGGAAGTGACGGATGATGCGGCTCTGTTTGAAAGATGCGGGCTGCCGGTGCGGATTGTGGAGGGGGAGGAGACGAATTTGAAGGTGACGACGCCGGTGGATTTGGCGATAGCGGAATTTATCTTGCGCCAGCGGCTGGGTTCTGAGAAACCGGGTTTCTGAATAAATCTTTCGGCTGAGATGCAACATTTGTCGCAGAAACCCGGTTTCTGGGGGTTCTGAGAAACCGGGTTTCTGAATAAATCTTTCGGGTGAGATGCAACATTTGTCGCAGA
>JALOOK010000473.1 GCA_025454445.1 Oscillatoria sp. Prado101
GCCCCCCACAGGGAAAATTGTAGGGGCGGGTTGACAAACAATGTATCGGTCAAGTCCCGAATTTATATAAACCCGCCCCCCACAGGGAAAAATATCAACGCTCCTCCGTTGGAGGAGATGATATCATAGGTTTGGGGCGGGTTTATCGGCGTTGTAGCTATGTAGCACAGGTTGTGGGTGAACCCGCCCCTACATCACTCCCCCGCAAACTTCCCTAAATTCTCCCGCCGCCACCGGCTATCCACCTTCCTGCTTGTTCTCACCTCCAAAACCCGAATTCCCCTTTCAGGCAGAGGATTCAACAGCCGCGCCAGCTGCTCCCAAGAACTAATCAAATTATACCCCACATTATAAGTGCAGCACAGCTGAGCGAAATCAATATCCTGCGGCGTAGCAAAAAACTCCTCAAATGGCGGTTCAAACTGCGCAACCGGCAGCATTTCAAAAATACCGCCCCCATTATTATTAATCACAACAATCGTCAGGTGCCCAACAAACTTATTCCGCAGCAAAAACCCATTCGTGTCGTGCAACAGGGCTAAATCTCCCGTTAGCATCACACTGCTTTGATTGCGGTGGGCTACACCCAAAGCCGTGGATAAAGTGCCATCTATCCCATTAGCGCCCCGATTAAAATACGGCTGAATTCCAGAATTGTTGGGTGCCCAGAAAAACTCCACATCGCGCACCGGCATGCTGTTGGCAATGAATACTGGGGTTGCCGGTGGGAGCACCTGCGACAGCAACCAGGCGACTTTCGGCTCAATGATCTCCTCCATCGCCGCCATCGTCCCGTCAACCGCTGCCCTGACTTTGGCTTCGGCATTATACCACAACTGGAGATATTCGCTGCATGCAAATCCAACTTTTCTATTTGGCAGAGCGCCAAGTCCGATTTCTACTGGGGACAGCCGCAGGTGGGTTGTTTTGCCGTGGAGGGGATCGAGGTTTTCGTAGCTGGGATCAATCGCCCACCGGCGCGGCTGGGTTGACTCCAGCCAGGTTCGCAGTTCCTTGCTCGTGGGCAAGTCCCCCACCTGGATCGCCACTGCCGGCTTCAGCTGCTGTGCCAGGTGCCGGTTGCGCAGAATCAGGTCATAGGTAGAAATCAGATAGGGGTTCAGCTGGGCGTAGTTTCTCACCGGCGACAGCCCCTCAGCCAGAACTGGCCACCCTAAAGATTTGCAAAGGTGGGCAATCGCCTCACAATACTCTTTCGGCTGCTGAGGCTGGGTCACTCCCGCGATAATAATCCCCCTCTCACATTCGAGCCATTCCTCCTTTAAGTGTGCAGTCAGGACTTCAGTCCTTACGTCCAACCGGCTCAACAGGGGTGATACCGCGCCAAAGAAATCCTCTGGCTGCAATTGGGACATCAAGGCACCGGCTTCGGGTTGGGGAAGCGGCGCGAGAGGATCGCGAAAGGGGATATTGAGGTGAACAGGGCCTGGAACAGGAAACAGGGAGCTATCCCAGGCGTGGATCGCCGTCTGCCGCAGATAAGCCAGCATGGACATTTCCAGGGAGGGTGTGGCTAACTCGGCTTGCCAGTTGGGGTAATGGCCATATAATTTCACCTGGTCAATCGTCTGCCCGGAATGGCAATCGCGCAATTCCGGGGGGCGATCTGCGGTCAGCACCAGCAGGGGAACCCGACTCTCCCTGGCTTCTATGACAGCTGGGTAGAAATTGGCCCCTGCCGTTCCGGAGGTGCAAACGATTACCACAGGTTGTGCTTTTTGTCTAGCTATCCCCAGGGCAAAGAAGCCGGCGGAGCGCTCATCGAGGACGGGAATGGCTTCTACTCTGTCGTGTCTGGCAAAGGCAATCGCTAGGGGGGTAGAGCGGGAACCGGGACAGATGACAGCGGTGGTTAAGCCGAGGCGCTGGAATGTCTCGACTAAGATGGAAGCCCAGAGTGTGTTGGTGTTGCGAAAATCAATCGGCATTTGGGGGAATAAACGGCAAAGACGCACGAATCGCGAGGAGGAAACAGGGGTTGATAGCGTTTTTCGTCCTTTGTGAGGTACTGAGAAACCCGTTTTCTTGAAGAAACCGGGTTTCTTTGGGAAAACCGCTATGAGAACTTATTAAGCGGGCTTATGCGGGCTTGTTGGCGGGCGATTTCAACTGCCCGAGCTGCTAGACTAAGGCTTTGAGAAGTGCCTGGAGTTTGAGCTGGATTTCTGCCAGTTCCTTTTCGGGAGCGGAACCGGCAACAATACCCGCACCGGCAAAGAGTCTGGCGTGACAGCCGTCTATGATTGCCGAGCGAATTCCGACAATAAATTCACCGTTGCCTTGGCGATCCAGCCAACCCAGGGGTGCGGCGTACAGGGAGCGATCGAAGGTTTCGTAGCGGCGAATCTCCTGACAGGCGATATCCCTGGGGACACCGGCAACTGCTGGGGTGGGGTGGAGTTCGGCCACAATGTCTAAAAGGGAAATCTCTGCCGGCACCCGCGCGTGAATCGGTGTCCACAGATGCTGGATGTTGGCGAGTTGCAGCAGGCGTGCCGGTGAGGACAGCTGCGGAGCCAGACCCAGATGGGACAGGCGCTCTACGATAAAATCAATCACAGCCTGATGCTCGCGCCGCTCCTTTTCACTGTTGAGCATAGCTTGGGCCAAATCGGCGTCCTCAGCTGGGGTTTGGCCCCGTGGCGCTGAACCGGCGAGCGCGTCTGTGGTTAGGTGGCGGTCGTGAAGGCTAACTAAGCGTTCTGGACTGGCACCGATGAAGGTCTGGCCTTTGCTGTTGCCGGTGGCAAAGATGTAGCAATCCGGATGGAGCCGGCGCAGGTGATTTAAGGAATGGAAGATATGAAACGGGGTTTGTGAAGTGACATCTATAGACCGGGCGAGGACGATTTTTTTATACTGATTGGCTTGAATTGAATTTAATGCAGACCGAACAGCGTCTTTAAAACTATCAGGGTTATTCACAGGATGTTTGATATTTTTTTGGCGGCTCTCTCCGGCTTTGAATATGGTTTTATTAGCTGACTGAATTAGTTCTACTTTTCCCCATAATTTGCGAGATAATAAACTTATATTAACCTCAGAATTCATCATAAAGTTGGCCACTAAAACACAGCGGTTGTTCCGACGAGCCACCTGCCAGCGCGGTAAAAAGACAGTGGCGGGTGGAAAGGTCGAACCCTCTGGCCGGTTCTGCTCGAAAAACGTGAAGCTGCAGAAGAAGTGAGGCCCAGCAAAGGGGAGGTGCAGGGGGCCCGTGGCCATCGTGTGAGCGAGACACGAGCGAATAAAATCCTGGGCGCGGGAGAAGCGCTGTTCCCCTTCTACTGTTAAATGCAGCGCCGAGCCAACCGCCGCCACAGCTTGACTTTGACTGGCTTTTTCCAAGTAAAATATCAGCTGATTAGGCTCAGCGAACGCCTGCAGTACAGCCAGCGGGTCAACCGGCTGAATTTCTAAAGAAATGCTAACAACTGTATCCAGTTTGGTTTTTAGTGAATTTTTTTGCAATTCTACAAGAAACTGGTATAAGGTCTGAGAATCTTCAAAGAGATTTGGACAGTGTAGGATGACTGGCATGGAGGTGAGAAAAGCAAAGTTGGCTGAACTTGTGTTCTCAATTGTCGCAGACTATTGATAATTAGGCTGCAACCGGATAGGATACCACCCCTACTAAGGATACAGGGATGAGCGGCGCAATCGCGCCTGAGGCCGCCGGGGAGTGCCAGCACCCGCGTGCTGCTGACCACGATCAGTGGGGCATTAGCCCTACTGCAAACAGCCACCGGCGATCCGGGACTGGAACTGGCCTTAGGGGACACGCCCTTCGAGGAAGGCTGGCAGCAGCAAGCGATTTGCCACCATATGCTAATCTATGCTATACTTTGCTCAAGACAGCCACCGGAACCCGATTTCCATCCGGCGGGTGGTTGCTCTGAAAAGTCCATGCACAGCTATCTAAACCCGAAAACCAAAGGTAGATGGCTGTGTCTAAATCGCCTCCGCGCCCGAACCCCAAAGGCAAATAGCCTTTAGACTTGACGCACGCAGCTTCTTTCTCAAAGTAAGTCACTTTGTCTGGAATTTGGACGTTGTGCTCGCGGATTCCCTGCGGGCATTGGTTGATACGCCTTGGCCAAAAGAAACTCTTTTGGCTTATATATT
>JALOOK010000474.1 GCA_025454445.1 Oscillatoria sp. Prado101
ACCTAATTGGGAGCCTATCAGTCCCCAATCCCTGCCCAGTTCCCAAAATCTCCAGTTTGTGTTTGACCTAATTCCCCGCATGGGGAGCGGCGTGGTGGGAGGGGCGCAACTGCTCTAAAGTTTGCTTCTCAATTCCCATTTCAGCCGCATAGGGAGCCAGAAACTGGCCATCGGACAAGTTCGCGGGACTCACCGCCACTGCTCGCTCCAGGTTTTGGGAGCTGGCAACTTCCTCAAGCTGACTCGACAGCCAGCTATCGAACTCTTCCTGGGTGTGGACAATCATCTGCGTCCTCATCGAGCCGTGGTAGGAACCGCACAGTTCAGCGCAGACGACGGCGTACTCGCCGACTTTTGTGGGCCTGAACCGCAGTTCAGTCGCCCGTCCGGGAATGGCATCCTGCTTGAGTCGCAGTTCCGGAACCCACAGAGCGTGGATGACATCGCTGGCGGCGATATTCAGCTGGACTTCCTGCCCCACCGGCAGGTGTAGCTCGCCAGAACTGACGCCACTGTCACCGTAGTTAAAAATCCAGGCGAATTGCAGCCCGGTGACATCGATCGTCAGGTCTGCCGGTTTGCCTTGCTCATCTGGGGAAGCGCCAATACCGACGGCCAACAGACGGGACTCAGCCGGCGGCATTTCAGGGGTTTCTCCCGCCTCACCGGGCAGGGGAGCCGCCATTGCCGACCCTGCAGGCATTTTGGCCATTTGCATCCGGCTGTGATCGTGGGAGGCCATCGGGTCAAGACCTCCCATCGAGTTGTAAATCTCAAAGCTGTAGACAGAGATGCCGAGAACGATCACGGCGGGGATCGCTGTCCAGAGAATTTCTAAGGGAATATTGCCATGCACCGGCGGGCCATCGGTATTGTCATCCTTGCGCCGGCGAAACCTAATCGCCGAGATGATCAGCACCCCCTGCACCAGGATAAACAGGCCGGTGGAGATGGTCATCATCGTGTTGAACAAATTGTCCACAGCCGATGCTTCTGCGGAGGCTGCCACAGGCATCAGACCGTGGTTCTGGCCGTACCAGAGGCTGACCAGGGTCAGGGCGATGCCGGCCAGCATAGTGAGTATAGAACTTGGGACGCTCACAGGGAATTGGAACCTCCTAACAAAATTTTTTGAACGTTGCCTCTCTTGAGGAGCCTAGCACCATTGAGCCAGTAACAGCGCACACCAGATCGCCCGCACAGGCCAAGTGCGGCTTGCCACTGATTTTCCAGTTCCGCTTACTTCCTTAAGGTAAAACAGGTATTCCAGCAGAGGGGGCCAGAGCGCCCATCTTTTAGAATTTCTTTGGGATCGCTGCCCGTGGCCCTCTATCTTGTCGAAAGCCCAATCGCCACTCCCGCCGTGCCGGTCAAATTGGCCCGCCCAAAGTAAAAAACTGTAACAATTGGAAGAATTTCTAAAGCCCGCATGCTTCTCATTCAGAGAACTATAAGGTTTGGCTAGCCCAATGAGCGACTGCTCATAATTATATTAAGTTATATTTCCTAGTCACACTCAGGTATAGCATATGGCCAACTCTGTACTGCATCCAGAAGCAGCAAATTCAACCCCGCAGTCCCAGGCGGGGGAACGCATCCGCAGCCTCGTGTGGAAACTGGCGGTCGCCACGCTGCTGTTGATGGCCATCGGCAGTGCCACGCGGGTGATGAATGCCGGACTCGCCTGCCCAGACTGGCCACTGTGTTACGGGGACTTGGTGCCGACCCAGCAAATGAACTTTCAAGTCTTCCTAGAGTGGTTTCACCGGCTCGACGCCGCCTTAATTGGCTGTGGCGCAATCGCACTGGCCGGCATGTCCTGGTGGCACCGGCGCTCTATGCCCGGGTGGCTGCCGTGGGCTTCCACCTTCGCCCTCGGCTTAATAATATTCCAAGGCGTCTTAGGAGGGCTAACCGTTACAGAACTGCTCAGATTTGACATTGTAACCGCTCACCTGGGAACAGCTCTCCTATTTTTCAGCACCCTCCTGGTCATCTGGCTGGCCTTAATCCCCCATCAAAGCGCAGGCACAGCTGGCGTGTTGCGCTGGGTGGGGCTAGCGGCAGCCATTCTAGTTTACCTGCAAAGCCTTTTAGGAGCGCTCGTCGGGTCACAGTGGGCCTTGCACCAGTGCTTTGGGTATGGCCAGCTGTGTGCGGTTATCAACAGCCACATTGCCGGCGTTGTCCCCGCCACCCTAGCCACTCTAGCACTCCCCCTTCTCGCGTGGCGCAAACCGGCCCTCCACCCCAGCCTGCGCAACCTGGCCTTCTGGGCGGGCGGATTGCTAGCCGCCCAAATTGCCCTAGGCGTCGCCACCTTCTACCTGCGCCTGCAAGTCGAGCCCCTAACCGTCGCTCACCAAGCCACCGGCGCAGCCTTGCTCGGAGTCCTAGTCGCCTTCACCGTCCTAGCAATGCGCGACCGGCCCTCAGAAACTATAGCGCCAAATTAACCCTCACCCCCTCCCACTTACTCCTAATTAACTTCCCCTCCCACCTCCCTCTCTTCTTCCTTGGCGCACGGGCGCGTCTACCCTACGGGAAGCCGCGCTTCGCGTCTATGGCGGTTCAAAAAAAATCAAACAAAAATCCATGCAAGAAATCATTGGCACCAGTGCCAGCAGACACCATGAAAACCTGTTGCAGGTGATGCAAAGCTACTACCAGCTTACCAAGCCCCGCATCATCCTGCTGCTGCTAATCACCACAGCCGCCGGCATGTGGGTAGCAGCCGAAGGACAGGTAGATCCGCTGCTATTACTAGTAACCGAAATCGGCGGAGCGCTAGCTGCCGGTGCTGCCAATACCATTAATTGCCTCTACGACCGAGACATTGATTATATCATGGAGCGCACCCGGCACCGCCCGATTCCTTCCGGTCGGGTAAACCCCCGCGACGCCCTGATATTTGCCATCATTCTCGCTTCCATTTCCTTCACATTGCTGACAGTTTTCGCCAACCTGCTGGCGGCGTTACTGGCGATGTCTGGCATTGTTTTTTATGTGCTAATTTACACCCACTGGCTGAAGCGCCACAGCACCCAGAATATCGTGATTGGCGGAGCAGCCGGTGCGATTCCGCCGCTGGTGGGGTGGGCGGCTGTCACCGGCGATTTGAGCTGGGCACCTTGGGTGATGTTTGCCATCATCTTTTTGTGGACGCCGCCCCATTTCTGGGCGCTGGCGATGATGATTCGGGATGACTACGCGGCGGTGAACGTTCCGATGCTGCCGGTGATTGAGGGGGATGAATCGACGGCGCGGCAAATTTGGCTGTACACTTTAATTTTGCTGCCGGTGACACTGCTGCTGGTTTATCCTTTGCACGCCACGGGGGCGGTTTATGCCGGTGTTGCTGTCTTGCTGGGGGTAATTTTTGCTCAGAAAGCTTGGCAGCTGTTGCGAGCTCCAAGCGAGCGAAATGTGGCGCGTTCGCTGTTTAAATACTCGATTCTGTACCTGATGTTGCTGTGCGCCGGCATGGTGGTTGACAGCTTGCCGGTGACTCACCAGCTGGCGGCTGCAGTGATGGAAAACGTGCAGGCGTTAACTGCCGCAATTTCCATCATGTAATGTCAAAGGGCATATAGCGTTTATATTCGAGTTGTGAAAAGGTAGAAACCCGGTTTCTTTAAGAAACCGGGTTTCTGGCCCATCACAGATTTCACAAATCATTTATAACCGCTATAGGGCATAGGGCATAAGGCATGCGCCATGCGCCATGCGCCATGTCATTAATGTCTTGACCTAAATGACAAGTGCTATATCTCTGAATTTTTCCTCTTTTATGAATTCCCCTCATTTCCCCTCGTTCCCAGGCAGAGCCTGGGAACGCTGCTCGCTTAGGCTCTGCCTACTTTCAAGGGACAAACAGATTAAAAGCTTAACAGCTTAATGGATATCACATTCTTTAAGACGGGAAACGAGAATGTGGTTTATCCCCACATTAAAAAACATTGCCACCGAAAAGACAAACTTGCCGAAACCCTGACGAGCCAAAACACAGGCCGGCAGGTGTCCCTCCGGAGCGTTTAATGTAAAAGTGATGTTTTCATAGTTAATCGAACCATTCACGCGCCAGCCAACGCTGTCGCAAAAATCGTCAAAAGTAGCGTAGGGTTTCATTTTTATAAT
>JALOOK010000475.1 GCA_025454445.1 Oscillatoria sp. Prado101
CAATTCCCGGCAATACGTTCTCAACAATCCCCAGATATATGTCACCTACCTGGTGGTGCCCCGTGGCGACGACGAGTTCTTGGATTTGGTCTTCTGAAAAAACAGCAGCGATCCGGTGCTGCTCAGCGATAATAATTTGCTTTGGCATTCAAAAACCTCAAAACTTAGCTCTGCTAGAGGCTGCCGCGCTGCGTAAAGCCTCTGACTTTAGCTTGAATAGTAAGCTCGCGCTCTAACAAACGACTCCCACATCTTCCCTCGGGAGTACCAACACCTCTAACGACCCTAAAATGGCTTAATACAGTAACAAAGGAGTGAAAAATCCGCAGGACGCGGAGTGACTGTTGACCGATAGGAAAGCGCCACCTCTGGTGACATGATGTCCCCTCTATCAGGGGGCCAAAAAATGTGCGGCAAGTCTTGAAGTATTTCCGCTGCCAGTTGTTTCCAGCATCCTATGCTTAAGCTGGCCACGATAGCCGGCACTCCCGGTCTCTCAAGCCACAACTGCTACAGCGTCAAAGGATCACAGGTTGTGAATTTCGCTCAAGACAGCTTGCCTGCAGAGCCAAACTATGCACGAGGGGGGGAATTTCCTAGCCGCTCTATAGCACTTAGGACAGCGCCGGACATTGCTTCCCAAAGTTGCGCCTTGATTCCGGCAACACCCTACTCCCATCAACCGCAGTTGATAGTGGGTGAGCGCTCTTTCCTCCCCGTGGCTGGCACCGCCTCTACCACAAGGGCTGGATAGCGATCCAGATTTACAGATGCGGTAAAATCCCTATCCGCCTCACACCCACACTGGGCGCATTTAAAGGTGCGAACGTGAAAGCGGCATTTTTTGTCGGGTCTGGCAGTGACTGCAGTCGGGAAAAAACGGTCGAGTTTAGGGCTTCTTCAGCCTACCCTTCCTAATTGTACAGTAATTGCCTCTTAAATTCCGAGAATCCCCGCTTCGGATCTAAGCACTAGCCAAACGGTGATTCTTGAGCGTGCCATTTCCATTCAAACGGTCAGTGACTGTCAGGCGCTTAACCTTATTTTCAATTGCCTCGTTACCAATTGTTAGTCCCCAATTACCAGCCCTCCCAGCTGCACCGGCCTGTTTGGCCTGCAGCGGTAGTTCTGCTTCTTGTTGACGTTCAGTCTGGTTTCTATGGCCCTGTCCTCTGGCCTGACTGCGAAACATTAAGTTATGTCGGCGTTTCTCCGGTTATTTTTTGATGAAATTTCTCCCCTCTCTACTCAGATTATTGCTCTCTTCTTTGCCATTTTGGCTAAATCAGGAAACCGTTCCTGCCCAGTTACTCAATCCTGTTTGCCCTTTTGAAGGCCAAACCCCCCCTGCAACTTGTCTTGTTCCTTAGGAATAAAGCCTAACCAGCTGTAAGCGCCAACATCCCTATCTTCGGCTCTCGGACTCTGAGAATTGCTTTTTTCTCACCTCCGGAAAGCTTGCTATTCTATCTGCAGCACGACCCCCTGTTCAAGTTTCTCACTGCTCCTGCGGCAGGCTGTGATAATTTCCGCTTTCTTGCCGCTGCGCGTGCCGCACAAGCGAGCTGGGTAGCTGACGCTACGATTCCGCAGAGCGCGGGGGCTGCTTTCCGCCTGTGCGCGATTTTCAGTTCTTTGGCTGCCGGTCGCACAATCGGGTTTTCGCTAGCCTTGAGGTTTATTTTAGCAATTATTAGCCCGCAGGGATAGGCTGCGGGGCACTCCCCCGACAAACATCCCTGCCAGCAGCAATTGCCAGCCCCTCACAGAGAGCTGTTCGCACTCTCGCCACTCAGAAATAGCTGGTTCCGGTGGGCGTGCAGCAGCTGAAACTCGTGTCCCGTCACTTGTTCGAGCATGCAGACCAGATGTTCCGGTCGCAGCAGGTTACCGTCATTGCGGCAACTGCCAGTGTAGCGCAGAACCGCATGCGGAAGTGCACAGTGGGAACGGTAACATAACACTGAAGAAGGCAGTGGCAACTCGGGTTGAGAGCTTTTATCTTCTCGGCACTCCACTACTTCTAACTCAAACAAGCGCTCGCGCAGATTCACGAGTTTTGTCTGGCCAGATTGAGCCGTCAGCTCTGACACAATGGCCTCACTGCCCGTGATTGCCCGCACCCAATCTTCCCAAGACGCCTCACCGGCACCGGCTGCCGCAACTGTGATATAATATTCTGCCCTTTCCAACAGCTGACTGGCGGAGCGAGCTTTCAGGTCAACCTCCTCGACGCTGTACAGAGGGATTTCCGCCGGCAGAACTCCTGCCAACTTTTCCCGAAAGGTTTCAGCATCCATTGGTTGCGTCAGCTCGAAGTCAGCAATCTCGCCGCTGCTAGTGGCCCCCAAGGACAGGGCGCTGGCTATCGAAATCCGAGGGCTGGCGTGGAACCCGCCGGTGAAAGCCACCGGCAAGCTGGCCCGCCGCACGGCGCGGTCAAACAGGCGAGCTAAATCCAAATGGCCTATGAGAGCCATGTTATCCAGTTTACCAAACTTTACCCGCATTCGCACTGCCCGGTTGTGATTGGGTTTAAAGTGGCCGGCAAATTCCGGAATCGGGGGCGGCGAAATCACCGTATTGTGGCCAAAGTCTGGGGTGCACACCCCGCAGTGAGAGCAGCCGTCAAAGGAGCAATCCGGCACTGTCGCAGCTTCTAGGGCCTTGGCGAGGTCTGCTTTCAGCCACTCTTTCTCAATACCGGTATTGATATGATCCCAAGGCAGGGGTCTGTCAAGGATGTCCTCTGCTGCTGCCTCCATAACGTTCCACTCGCCGCTTTCCACTTGCCGGTATTTCCAAGTCAAACCGGCAGAGGAGATTGCCTCCTCCCAAGCGGCAAAAGCCTTCTCCACACTTTCAAACCAGGAGTCCATCCCCGCCCCAAGTTCCCACGCCCGGCGCACCACAGCTCCAAGCCGCCGGTCGCCCCGCCCGATGAAATCTTCCATCGCCGATATCCTCACGTCCGTGAAGTTGGCCTTCACCCCCTTAAGGCGGCGAAATTCCGCCCGCAGCATAGCTTGCTTGCGCTCGAACTCAGCTGTGGAAACCGAATGCCACTGGAAGGGCGTGTGAGGCTTGGGCGTAAAGTTAGAGATAGTTATATTAAAGTTCAGGCGCTTTCTTCCGGGGGCGCGGCATTCTTGCTGCAGCCAGCGAACTGTTTCAGCAATGCCTCGCACATCAGAGTCCGTTTCCCCTGGCAAGCCAATCATAAAGTACAGCTTTACTTTATCCCAGCCCCGCTCGAATGCTGTTTTGACGCCGCGCAGCAGTTCCTCATTCGTCAGCCCTTTGTTGACGATATCCCGCATCCGCTGGGTTCCCGCTTCTGGGGCGAAGGTCAGAGTGCCCTGGCGCGTGCCGCCGATGATGTTGGCAATGCTGTCATCAAACCTGTCCACGCGCTGGCTGGGCAAGGACAGGGAAATATTCTGGTCTTGCAGACGATTTTTGATTTCCAAGCCCACCGAGGGCAGGGCCAGATAGTCGGAACAGCTGAGCGACAGCAGGGAAAATTCGTTGTGGCCTGTGGCCTTCATTCCCCGCTCAATGGCTTCTACCACTTTTTCCGGCTCTACATCCCTAGCCGGTCGGGTGAGCATGCCGGGCTGGCAGAACCGGCAGCCCCTGGTGCAGCCGCGCCGGATTTCCACAGTCAGCCGGTCGTGTACAGTTTGCACATAGGGAACCAGCCCGATGGAGTAGGCCGGCAGCGGTGCCGCCACTCGCCGCAAAATTCGCACCGGCACGTCGGGGCGATTGGGGCGGACGCTTTGCCGGCTGCCCGCTGCCTCGTAGAACTGGGGGACATACACCCCTGGCACTTGCGCCAAGTCGAGCAGCAATTCGTCTCTGCCCAGTCCGGCTGCCAACCCTTCTTCGAGCACCAGGCCAATTTCAGGCAGCAGTTCTTCGCCATCTCCGAGGGCGAAAAAGTCGAAGAAGTCGGCGTATGGTTCTGGGTTGGAGGTGGCTGTTTGGCCGCCGGCGAAAATTAGCGGCCATTTGCCCGCTGCCCGCTGTTTCCAAGTCAGGGGAATGCCGGCCAAGTCCAGCATTTCCAGGATATTGGTGGCACCCAATTCGTAGCTGAGGCTGAAGCCGAGAATGTCAAAGTCGGTGAG
>JALOOK010000056.1 GCA_025454445.1 Oscillatoria sp. Prado101
GATATTGAATGGCCAAGAAGCGTTCGCTCCATTTGATGCTGATCATCCGGCTGATGACCGTGTCTTTGGTTGTCTCCATCCTCGTTGCCGGCATTGTTCTGAGAAACGAGCAGATTCGCGTGTTTAATATGGCCAGGGACAAGGCCCAGATGCGGACAGGCATGTTGAGAATGCTGATTATGGAGCATCTTGACTCGCCGGGGCTGGGCGATCATGGAGCCGTTCAGAAGATGCTCTCTTCCATGGCTTATGGCGCCAACCTCGATGCCGGACACTATGTCTATGCCCGCATTCTTGACCCTCAATTCAGGGAGGCGGCCAGTATCATTGACCGAGACTATGAACGCATCGATGAGATAATTCAATATGCCGGATCCCGCAATCTTGAATATTTTTCCGCCGTCCGGCAACCGGAAATTGCCTGGATCAATGTCGGGCCTAAAAGATACGTTCACGCAATTGTTCCTTTCACAAACTCACATAACGTTACTGCGGCCTACATGGAAGGTTACTTTGCATCTACGCCGCAAGAGGAACGCGCCGCATTGTGGAACCTCATTCGGGCAGTCCTCATCGCGACAGGTACGGTGATCGCCACTTCACTGCTGCTTTATCCCTTTATTGTTCAGCTCATGCGTCGCATTGAGCGTTTATCCTTGAATCTGCTGGACTCTAACATGGAGATGCTCCGCGTCATCGGCAGCGCCATCGCCAAGCGAGACAGCGACACGGACATTCATAATTTCCGGGTCACCATCTATTCGGTGAAAATCGCCGAAACCCTTGACTTGGACGAACAAATGATCCGGACATTGATCAAGGGCGCGTTTCTTCATGATGTGGGCAAGATCGGGATAAGGGATAACATACTGTTAAAACCCGGCCGCCTGGATGAAAATGAGTTTGATGAAATGAAAAAACATGTTCAGCACGGCATGGAAATTGTCAATCGCTCATCCTGGCTTAAGGAATCATTGTCAGTTGTCGGCAGTCATCATGAAAAATATGAAGGAAATGGATACCCCGAAGGACTCGCTGGAAAAAGCATTCCGCTTCTTGCGCGCATTTTTGCCGTCGCTGATGTTTTTGATGCGCTGACATCCCACCGGCCTTACAAACAGCCTTTGAGTTTTAATGAAACCATCGATATTCTGATCAAGGGGCGCGGGATCCATTTTGACCCTGAAATCTCTACCATAGAGGGAAGCAGCTCATATCACCGGCACGATGGAAACTAAAGACGAAGCATCTAATGGGACAATCGGGGTTGAAAGCGTCCAGGGGCGATTGCGGTTGCGGTTGCCCTGTCAGCTATTCGCAGGTCAGCAGAAATATATAACGCTGGGGCTGACAGATACCGGACTCAACAGGAAAGTGGCAGAAGCCAAAGCCAGACAAATTGAGCTGGACATTCTCTCTGGGAACTTTGATCCCACATTGGCCAAGTACAAGCCCCAAATTCATCTGAGTTTGGAGTCCGCACCTCCCAAAGGCTTTTCCCTGCTCCAGCTTTGGGAAGAGTACGTTGAATTTAAAGCACAAATCGTAAGCAGTACCACCGTCATCCGGGACTTCAAAAGAGCCCGCAATCACATAAAATCTCTGCCCACTCAAAACCCACAGGATGCCCAAATTATTCGAGATTTTTTGTTTGAAAAAACGACGCCTAGTGCGGCGAAAAAGGTGCTGGTTCAGATAAATGCGTGCTGTAATTGGGCCATAGAAATGGGGCTGATGAAGGGAGATAACCCGTTTACAGGGCTAGCAAATCAGATAGAACCCAGCAGCAAAGATCCGGAGATAATTAATCCTTTTACAGCAGCTGAGCGGGACTTAATAATAGCAGGATTCGAGAGCAGTCGTTATTATAGATATTATACTAATTATGTAAAGTTTCTTTTTCTTACTGGTTGCAGGACAAGTGAAGCCGTAGGACTTCAATGGAAGCATATTGCCCTGGATTTGAGCGCAATAACCTTCTGTGAGGCGATAGTAGAAAAGCGCAGGAAAGACACAAAAACTCATGAGAGCCGGATCTTTCCCTGCAATGACAGCTTGCGCTCCCTGCTGAAATCAATTCGTCCCCAGGAGCTACCCGATCCCGAATCTATAGTTTTCCCAGCTCCAAAAGGAGGGTATATCGACGCTCATAACTTCATAACTCGCGCCTGGAAAAAAGTATTAGAGGGACTGCCGATTGAGTACCGCCCCCAATACCACACTCGCCACACCTTCATTACTTTGGCGTTAGAAAACGGTGTAGATGCCAGGGACGTGGCCCGAATGGTTGGGAATAGCCCCCTATTAATTTACAAACACTACGCCGGCAGCAATCTCTGTAAAATGCAAGTCCCTGAGTTCTGAAAACAGGGTTATTAAAGAATTGTTAATGTTGGGGTGAGAAACCGGTTTTTTTAGGTGCCTGAACTAGAGGAGATGGCCACAACCACAAACACCCCGGTTTCTCGCTATTTCACTGTTTATTTATAAACACTTTATGAAATTAGGCCATAAGTGAAAGAAGGGAACGACAGCAAGCAAATCCGCTGATTCGACCGGCTATAGCGGTTTTCATCTGAGTGAGGTACTGAGAAACCCGGTTTCTTTAAGAAACCGGGTTTCTGGCATGTACTTCATCCAACTGAAAACAGCTATAATAAGAAAGCGGTTATTGTATAGCAGTAGGCACTTAGGGCGCGGACCAACGGACAGGCGTTCCCTCCGTAAGCGTTGCGGGACGCGAAAGCGCGTCCTTCCCAGAAACCTTGAGGGCAGGCCGAACGCAGCCTACGCCTATACCTCGTATACAAGTGTCCGCGCACTGACTGTCTATTGCTATAAAACCTAAGGTGCCATAAACCGGGTAATTTTGGCGAAACCCTGTTTATCTTTACGGTGTGGACTCCTGGTTTGAGCATTTCAAATCGTGTTTATATACTTCTAAAAAGTCAAAATAAACCCCAAGATAAGTCTGGGGGCATACCATCTTAATGGCCAAATACTGAAAACTGCTGCTACGATCGGCGTGAGGTTCAGCCTCAGTATAGTGGGGCCGGAAACAGGAGTTATGGGGGTTAGGACAGAGAGGGTGAAAAATGCTGGCAGCCGTTTTAGTTCTGAATGCGCTGATCGCGCTGTTGTGCTTTTATGTAGCTTGGCAACTTTGGAAAGTCCGGCGGGTGCTGGCGAGGGTAGCGGACACCCTGATAGCAGTGGAGCGCCGCACCAGTGCGGTACTGCGCTATGGACCGAATGCGATTGGCAGGGGACAGCAGGGCACTCGAAGGCTGCGACAGCAATACCGGCAGCTGGAAGAGCAACTCCAGCAAGCAAAACAAGTGTTCCAGCTTTTGAGGTTGGGGAAAAAGGCTTGGCGCTCCTGGTCAAAGGGGCGCAGCACACTCTCCCAGTGAGAAAGCCTTCTCGCCGGTGCGCTGATGCCGGCCCTCAGTCTGCCCTGCCGGCGCTGTGAGAAGCAGCAGTCAGTAAGGCAGGGATTTGAACCAGCAATCTCCCGCCAAAGTCGTAGAATTGGCGGTGAGAGTGTCAAAATTGGTCTAAGGAGGCAAATCCAACCATGTCAAATAACCGCTCAGGATTATTTATCGGCGGCATGCTGCTAGGAACCGCCATTGGCACAATAACCGGCTTGCTGATCGCCCCCCGTACCGGGCGGGAAACGCGCAAGATCCTCAAGAAGTCCGCCGACGCCCTGCCGGAATTGGCAGAAGACCTATCGACCAGCGTGCAGTTGCAAGCGGATCGCCTCTCAGAAGCAGCGCTGCGCAACTGGGACGAAACCCTCGACCGGCTCCGGGAGGCGATAGCAGCTGGATTGGAGGCTTCTTCGCGAGAGCGCAAGGCACTCAGCTCTGGAGCCGCTTCTGATTCACAATTGCGCTCTGCCAAGTACGATTCTGACGGCAATCTGCGGCCCGAGGCAGTTGGAGAGGCGACGCCAACAGAAAATTAGCGCTAACCCTAAGGCATACTGCATACAGAATTCTGTGATTGACCCTCTTTTTTGGCTCGGACTGTCAATTCTGCTGGTCGCAGTCAGTCTAACTGCTGTTTTGGTAGCGGCACTGCCGGCCTTGCAGGAGTTAGCGCGGGCGGCTCGCAGCGTGGAAAAGTTAGCGGACACCCTCAGGCGCGAACTGCCGCCCACTTTGGAAGCTATCCGCCTCACCGGCTTGGAAATTACTGAGCTGACGGATGATGTCAGTCAGGGAGTCAGCAGCGCCGGTCAGGTTGTTCAGCAGGTGGATCGCAGTATTGACAGCGCCAAGCAGCAAGCCAAAAAAGTGCAAATCACTACGCGCAGCGTCTTCACCGGCATTAAAGCAGCTTGGAAAACTTTAACTCGCCCTCGGGCCAGTTCGGAAGCCACTCGCCGGTCAGCTGGGCGTTTATCTGCCACTCAAAAACCTCCCTTGGAGTTTGGGGGCGGTTTTCCCTCCCCACCAGAGCTCTCTGAAGCTGACACCTACCGTGAGGTGCCTCGCAAGCAGGCCACCGGCATCTCTCAAAAGCCCGCTGGCTCGGAAGATTTTGAAGAACCAGGCATTTGAAAATTTCCGCCGGGAAAGTTGGGGAGCCCGCTTGCTCTCTGGAGATGGCGAACCGGAGAAAATCCCTTGATGATATTTTAATCTTTAATGAATGGCGTTAGAAATTTATCCTAAAATAAGAATGCAATCTCGAAACAACACTCCTAGTAAAGGCTTTACCTTGAGCCTATTGTTTGAAAGAGGCATGGCCTTATTGGCCTTAACCAACTTGGGTTTGGTACTGTTTGACTTGAGCTATGTACCCGGGCGGGATTTCTATTTCCGGCACTTCGGATACCTCACCCAGCTGTATGACCCCATTAAGGGCATTGAGCCCCACCGAGATACCCAGAAGTATATGGCCACGGTGGAACAGCTGAGAGAGCAAGTGGTTCAGACGAGTCTGCAGTCCCCTGAATCGGAACAACTGCTGCAAGAACTGCGAAACCTCAGCGTGGAAATGATTCAGGAAAACCCCTTTCAGGTAGCGAATAAGACCGGCACCCTGGAAAAAATAAAAAATCGGATGCGCCAGCATATTTTTGGGGATAAGGATGCTTCTTCTAAGGAAGCATTCCAGAGCTTCTGGAGTCAAGACCATTTATTCCGAGCGACCTGGCAAAATGAACTGGCTTTTTACGAGCGCGAGATTAAGCCTTTGCTTGCGGTCAACTACTATCGCCACATCGGGGAGAATGGGGAGTTTATTGACGAATTCTGGAAAATTGACTGCTGGTTTATCGGGCTGTTTTTGGCAGAATTTATAGCCCGCACCTGGTTGAATACCCGCAGGTATAAGGGTATAAAATGGTTTCCAGATGCAATGCTGCAGCGCTGGTATGACCTATTTCTGCTGCTGCCGGTTTGGCAGTTGCTGCGGGTGATTACGGTGGGGATTCGTCTGAATAAAGCTAAATTGCCAGATATGGAGCCGGCGCGGGCGCAAATCAGCCGGGTTTTTTTGGCTAGTTTTGCGGAGGAACTGACAGAAGTAGTGGTCGTTCAGGTAATCGACCAGATGCAGACTTCGGTAGAGACAGGCGATGCCGCTCGCTCGCTTTTCGACGCCCTTTCCCAGCGCTACATCGATATTAATCAGACGAATGAGGTGGAGGCGATTGCCAAACGCCTCCTGCAAGTGACTATCTGCAAAGTCCTGCCGGAAATTCAGCCAGATTTGGAAGCTCTGTTGCGCCACAATATGGAAACCGCTGTCAGCCAGCTGCCGGTTTACCAGCAACTTGTGCGCATACCAGGAATGGGGGGACTGCCGGCGCAGCTGACTGAACAGCTGGCGGCACAGATATCTAAGCTATTCACCGAAGTGCCCCAAAATGCCTACACCTCGATCTCAAACGCGCCGGCAGATCCGGTAGCGGCAAAACTGTCCGACCGGCTGGTGGAGCATTTCAGCCAAGCTCTCCGAGAAGAATTGCAACAGGAGCGGACTCTTGAAGAATTGCAATCTCTAGTGTCGGATTTGCTGGAGGAAATTAAAGTCAATTACGTGAAACGGGAATCATACGGAGATGGGGAGCGAGTGCTGACAGAAACCCAGCAGTTGCGCCGGCTTCCCGGGCGGTAACGCTAACAATCAAACATGATAGCGTTTTTCAGTTGCGTGCGGGGCTGCGGTAGGGGCAGCCCTTGGCCTTTTCGGGGATATATAGCGTTTTTCGTATGAGCGAGGTACTGAGAAACCCGGTAACTTTGGCGAAACCGGGTTTCTTTGGGTGTGCTTCATCCAACTGAAATCCGCTATAGCTGTACCTTCTGAAACGGAAAACCGCTATAAGTTCGCTTGATTAACCGTAATAACCTCAACGGCAGAACTGGGCATAGGGGATGAGCAATGCCCACTTCCCGAACGTCAAATCCCCCTTTGCCCCCTATGGTGGTGGCGTGAAACAGCAGTAGCCAATGCCGTCGCAAGCCAACTTCATCCGCTGCCAAACTTCAGCCTCTGGAATCACCTGCAGCGCCGCCGGATAGAGGATATTGTTTTCCTTGAAAATATGGTCGCGCAACGTGAGGACGAGAAACTTCGCAACCGCATCCAGCTTCTTCTTAAACTCCTTAAACTCCATTTGCTTGCCGGCAGATGCCAGTTCTTGCAGCGCGTGTTTGCGCCCTCTCAATTCCTCATGTTCCATGCGCATCACCCGGGGCGGGCCAAAAAGCCCCCGGTTTTCTAACTCTGCAAACAGCACCTGTTCTTCCCGCTGGTGGTGGGGTTCCGCTCCCAGCAAGTGTGCGGCAATGCTCTCTAACCGCTCAAACTCTACCGAACCGGCACACTCTTCTTGCTGAACAGTTTGATTCAGAGTTTCCAACTCGTCGAGAAAACCCAAAATCCTCTCATGCTCCTGAATCATCGTGTGAATCACATGACCGGCAGGCAAACTCGCTTTCATGCGACTTACCGTATCGCCTAGCGCTTCAATGTGGGCAGCGCAAAGATTTCGCAAATCTTCAGGAGCTAAACCGGCATCTACCAGTTGCTGCTCAGCAAAAGACAGATCCTCCGGGCCAACAGTCGCCAAAAAATCCCGCGCCTCCTCCCGGACGCGAGCCGGCTCCTCTCCTGAATTCAGCCGCTTTAACAACTCTGTTAATTGGTCAATTTTACTAGACATAGCCATTAACTCCTTAATATCCGCCCGCCCCCTCCCAATTCTGCCTAACTAACCAAGAAGAAAAGAGCAAGAAGCCATAAACAATAAGCCAAATCCTCCCCCCTGTCGCCCTCTTCTTCCTTGGCGTCTTGGCGTCTTGGCGGTTCAATACCTAAATCCCGCTCCTCCCCACCAACCTAATGAATGTGCCGGTGATGGGATGGCGCGGGCGTGTGCAGGAAAGTTCTGCTGAGAACCAAGCCACAAGTCAGGGCAAAGAGGCTGAAAAAAACGAAGCCCAAAGCATAGCTGCCGGTGACATCCTTGAGAATTCCCAGCTCAATAGGCGGGAAAAAACCGCCCAGCCCACCGGCAGCCCCTACCAAGCCGGTGACTTTCCCCGTCTGCTGCGGGAAATACTGCGGCACAAGTTTGAACACGCCGCCATTGCCCAAACCTAACAGCACAGCATAGCCCAAGACACCGGCAGTAAACGGAATCATAGAAGGAACTGCCATCAGCCAGCCGGCGCAAAACAAACCGCCGAAAACATAAACGAGGAGTTGCTGTCCGCCAATGCGGTTAGCCAGCCAGCCCCCCACCGGGCGACACCCAGTAGCCAGCACCACAAACAGCGCCGTGCGAGCACCGGCATCCTCTGGCGTCAGCTCAAACATCTCCTTCAACAGAGTTGGCAAATAGATGCTCAGCGCCACAAACCCGCCAAACGTGAGCGCATAGAACAAACTCAGCACCCAAGATAGCTTCTCTGTGCGCAGCACCCTCATATTTTCTTGGAAAGTTCTCGGTTTCGCCTTAGTTTCAGCATTGCGAGCCCAAAATGCGAACACCGCGCCCCACGCCAGAGAAACCGCACCAAAAAGGACAAACGTCGCCGGAATTCCTATCGACTTAGCCAAAACCGGCCCGAAAAACACCGCCACCGACTGCCCGATATTTCCAGCGCCGTAAATCCCCAAAGCCGTTCCCTGCTTTTCTGGGGGGAACCAGCGCGAGACAAAGGCAACACCAATCGCGAAGGATGTCCCCGCCACTCCCAGCCAGAACCCCCAGAACAGCAAGCTGAGATAGGAATGGTTGACAGCCAGCGCTATTGATGGTAGAATACCAAAACTCAGCAGGATACTGAACATCAAGCGCCCGCCGAAACGATCTGTCAGTATCCCCATCGGTATCCGCCCCAGAGAACCCAGCAGCACGGGAATCGCAATTGCCACGCTGGCTTGGGTGAGGGATACCCCCAATTCCTTCCTCCATAAAGGAGCCAAACCCGCTATCAGCCCCCAGTTGGCAAAGGCAATAGCAAAGGCAACGGTAGCCAGCAAAAGGCTCTTATTAGCTTCCGGCTTGATTGCAGTATTCATGACGCAACCGCTCCTTTTTTCGCTTCAGAATGTGTCCCTTGAGCGGCACGCACACTCTGGTTCCAAACCACCACTTGCGGAGGACGCCACAGGTACTGCACCGGCACCGCGAGAAAGTGCACCAAGCGCGTAAACGGCAGCAGCGCCACCAGGAAAAAAGCTCCAGCAATGTGAACTTTCACCATCACAGGCAAATTAGCCACCAGAGAAATATCGGGATTGAGCGCAAAAAGTGACCGCAGATAAGGCGCAGCAGCGCCGGCATACCAAGAAGAACCCCAGCGGTAAAAAAGAGCAGTCCACACACCGGCAAAAACTTGAACCAGCAGCGCCAGCAACAGCACCACGTCCATAAACGAAGTGACAGCGCGGATGCGAGCTTGGGTAGCGCGGCGGACAATCAGCATAACGATCCCCCAGAGCGTGAGGAAACCCAACGCCAAGCCGGTGGATTCTGTCACATAAAGCCGCCAAGGCACCCCATTCCAGGCTAAAACCGACCGTGGGATGAGCAACCCAACCAAGTGACCCGCCAGAATAAGCAACACCCCATAGTGCCAAGACACCGAACCCCAAAATAGCTGCCGGTTTTCCAGGAACTGGGAAGAAAGACTCGAATAAGAAAAGCGGTTCGTAAAGTAGCGCAAAGGCGTTACTACAAAAGCGATAACAAGAGCTACATAAGTAAAATTGTCAAATAGATTTTCATTTATTGTCATATCAAATATTACAAAAAAATCATTGCTACCTCTTATTCAAACCCGATCTCTAACATCCGGATCACTAACCTAATAAATTCCTCCGCTTCTCTCTCTTTGTTCCTCTTTATTCCTCTTTCTTGGCGACCTTGGCTCAGGAGCGGTTAAATATCTTAATCTCCTCTCCAAGCCAGAGATTATACAGGAGCCGTTTGGCGCATCCCCTCCAGAACCCCCAGCAGCGCCTGAAGTACCTCAGCGTAGGGATTTCCCTCCTTAAACCCTTCATTCATCTTGTGCAGTGCCGGCACTAAACAATCTTCAATTAGCTCTTGCGCCAGAATGTCTTCCGGAGGTATACTTGCAATAAACCCCAGCAATACCGTCAGGTGATCTGCCAGTTCGCTACTTTCTTCCGTAAAGCCACACTCCCGGTACTTTTGCTTAAGTTTTGCCAGAAACTCCCCGCGTTTGTAGCTTTCCCCAAACAGGTGATAGCCCGGGTAGGGGAAACACACCGGATTCAGATCGAAAGTGCCGGTGTAGATTTCTTCAAGCAGGCTGGCTGGCGTACTGTCCGCAAATTTCCAGAAACTGCGAACTTTTTCAGATGCCTCCGGGTAATCTATGGCAAGCCGGTGACAGCACTCGCTGGCTTTCTCCCTAATCCCAGGCGAGGGATACTCTAACAAATCAGCAAACAGTAAATAGAGTTATTGGCGGTTATTCTTCATAAAATCTTCCCTTTTCTCTGAGGCGGTTCCGAGGCGAGGCAGAACCTCGCTTGCTGGCATTCCCAGGCGGACTTTGGAACGAGATCGCGAGGGCAAAATCCGGGCATCCGGGCATCCGGGCATCCAAAATCTGAAATCCTTACAGCCCTCGTTCGGGCTTCGTGTGGAAGCCAACACCGGCAGCGCCTTTGTGAGCAGCCGGATCTTCCATCAGTGCGATGGCGTATTCCCGGTGCATCGGCGGAACCACAAACCGCTCCTCAAAAGTCGGCAGAGACGTTAAGCGATAAATCGCCTCCCACTTTTCAGGCGTAACACCGGCTTCTGCTAGCGCCGATTTTACCTCACTATTTCCCACTTCTCCCATTTGCTCCGCTCGCTTGTACAGCCGCACCGCCATCAATTTGCGGTAAGTTTCCTTCACCAGCTCTTCATTGCCGGCAGTAAACAGCTTCGCCATGTATTGCACCGGCACGCGGGCGTTATCCAGAGATCCAAAGAAACCGTCGCCAGTCACTTCATACGTCCCATTTTGAGCCTTGCCCAACACCGGCAGCAAAGGCGGAACATAAAACAGCATCGGCAGCGTGCGGAATTCCGGGTGCAGAGGCAGCGCCAATTCCCATTCCTTAACGAACTTGTAGACTGGCGACTTCTGAGCCGCCTCAATCACCGAGGCGTGAACGCCATCTTTCTCCGCTTGTTCAATTATAGCAGGGTCAAACGGATTCAGGATAAGTTCCCGCTGTTTAGTTACGAGTTCAGATTCGTCAGCTGAGGCAATTTCGTGTATGCGATCCGCATCATATAATACCACACCCAGGTAGCGAATGCGACCCACAGTGGAAACATGCCGGCGCTTGGCCAGTTTCCAGACGCGGGAAGCACAAAATGCACTTTTCAGATTTCCCAGACTTCCAGTTGTAATAAACCTTCTTGTAAGGGCAAGCCGAAACGCAGTAGCGCCAGCCCCGGCAGACATTTTGGTTTACCAGCACAATCCCATCTTCCCCGCGCTTGTACAGCGCACCCGAAGGGCAAGCCGCCACACAGCTCGGATTCGCGCAGTGGTTGCAGATCCGGGGCAAGTAGAAAAACACCAAGCGCTCTATTTCAAACAGCGTCTCCCGCTCAGCGGGAGACAGCGCGTCCAAATTCGGGTCATTCGCCGCATAAATGGGAGAGCCGCTGAGGTCGTCATCCCAGTTTGGGCCGGCCTTGATGTCGATGTCATCGCCGGTAATCAGAGAAACCGGGCGAGCGGTCGGCTGGTCATTCCCTGCCGGTGCATCAATCAAATCGCCGTATTTATAAGTCCAAGGCTCGTAATAGTCGTCAATCGTCGGCAGGTGCGGCTGGTGGAAAATATTGGCTAATCCCTTGGCTTTACTGGTAGACCGCAAGTGGATATCGTCCCCTTCTTTTTCCCAGCCACCTTTGTACTCCTCTTGGTTTTCCCACTGGGTGGGGTAGCCGGTGCCGGGTTTGGTTTCCACATTGTTCCACCACATATATTCAGTGCCCTGCCGGTCCGTCCAAATATTCTTGCAGGCAACGCTGAAAGTGTGGCAGCCAATGCACTTATCCAAGTGGAACATCATTGAGACTTGGGCGCGGATATTCATAACTTTTACTCCTTTGTTTTTTTAATCCGTAATGGGGCATTGGGCATTGGGCATTGGGCGTGGGCAATGGAAAAAAATCGGTGTCCAATGCCCCATGCCCTGTGCCCTGGGCCCACTGTTAAAACTTCGGCTCGCCTTCCAGCTTGCGCACCCGCACGAAAGTATCGCGGTTAACGCCAGTCGGACCCCAGTAGTTAAAGCCGTAGCTAAATTGCCCGTAACCGCCCATCATCAGCACCGGCGCCGATCGCGGATGCGCGTCAGGCTGTTCCACCGGCTCGCCGGTTCCCCCGCAGCGGCGACTTGGGTATGGACATGGTGCGCTCCATCACGTGATAGATGACGCACACCCCTCGGGGAATCCGCGCACTCACCACCCACCGAGTACCACCACGCCATTGTCGTTGTAGATTTCCACCCAGTCGTTGTCCACAATCCCGATGGATTCCGCATCCCTGTCATTAATCCAGAACGGCTCAATACCCCTTGACAAAGTGAGCATCCTGTGATTTTCCGAATACATCGAGTGGATGTGCCATTTGCCGTGAGGCGTCAGGTAGTTGAGGACGATGGATTTGCCCTCAGCCCCGCTCTTAACCAAATCCCCAGAAATGCGCACGTCCGGTTTCGGCTTGTAGGTGGGCAGGTTTTCCCCAAAGGCGATATACCCTTCGTGGTCTAGGTAAAAGTGCTGCCGGCCCGTGAGAGTGAGCCTGGGCACTAGCCGATCGACATTCAGGCAGTAGGCAGAATAGGGACGCCCGTCATTCGTCAAACCTGTCCAGCAAGGGCTTGTCAGCAGCCGGCGGGGTTGCTGCACGATGTCGCTGAACTGGTAGCGCACACCGCGCGTCTTCAAAGGCCAGATCCACTAGCGGCAAACCAACTTTTTTCTCCTCAGCTTGGAAAGCGCGGTAAGCCACTTCCCCATTCGTTTCCGGTGCCAGGTGCAC
>JALOOK010000057.1 GCA_025454445.1 Oscillatoria sp. Prado101
AACGGTCGAAGAAGCAGCTCAAGGCGCTGGGCGAAGAATTCGCGCAGAAAGTCCAGTCCTGGCGCAGCACCAATGATGCGCTTCGCGCCCAGCTGGAGCAGCTGAAGGCCCACTGGGTTCAGGCGCAGGATCACTGGGAGGCGCTGCGGAAAGAAAAGGCTGAGGAAGTGTCGCGTCTGCGCCAGAGCGCGACCGAATGGGAAGTCCGTATTAAGGAAGAAGGGCAAGCGCTTCAAAGCGCGAGCCTCTTTCCTGCAGACGGCTAAGCCAGCTGAAATGTCAAGGAAACGAGGCAAAGATTATACTCCCAACCGGGCGCACGGTGGGAGGAAGGGCCTGGTGCTGTGCCCTGGAAAGGTCGGGGTTTCCGATTTTTCCGAAGGATGCTGTCTAGTTTTAGCAACTCAGACAGATTTCCAAAACATACCTGCTTGTGCAGTGCACGAGTGCCGCAAATCCCCTAGACTTGTTTCTGGGCTGTTACCTTGCCAGACTCTACTCTCGAACCCACACCGCCTTCAGGAGAAATTCCTGAGTCCCGGTCTGTATCCTCAGAACCGGATGCCTCAATGCAAGAGTTCTACCGCCTCCGAGAGGAGCTGCTGGTGGTGACTCTGGCGCTGACGGGGATTGTATTCATTTCTGTTTGGATTGTCTACTCTCTCAATATTGCTCTGAATTATTTGATCGGGGCGTGCACAGGTGTGGTTTACTTGAGAATGTTGGCGAAGGACGTTGAGCGCCTTGGCAGACAAAAGGAGCGTCTGAGCAAGACGCGGTTTGCGATATTCATTGGGTTGATTATAGTGGCAACCCAGTGGGATAAGCTACAGATATTGCCCATTTTTCTGGGATTTCTGACATATAAAGCCGCGCTCATCGTGTACATGTTGCGAACAGTCATCGCACCTGACCCTAAATAAGTCAGGCAACCTGTCAATACTCAAACTCCACTTCGGGCAGGTGTTGCCTCCTGAATCGACATGCTGGACGTTTTAACCACCTTTAACTCTCTCCCCCTCGCCAAATTGGAAGTGGGCCAGCATTTTTACTGGCAGATCGGCAATCTCAAATTGCACGGACAGGTGTTTCTCACCTCCTGGTTTGTGATTGGCGTGCTGGTGATAGCGTCTCTTGCAGCCACTCGGAACGTACAGCGGATTCCTAGTGGGATGCAAAACTTTATGGAGTACGCCCTGGAATTTATCCGGGATCTGGCCAAAAACCAGATTGGCGAGAAAGAGTACCGTCCCTGGGTGCCGTTTGTTGGCACATTGTTCCTGTTCATCTTCGTGTCCAATTGGTCGGGTGCTTTGGTTCCCTGGAAGCTGGTGCACCTGCCTGAAGGTGAGCTAGCTGCGCCCACCAACGACATCAACACCACGGTGGCGCTGGCCTTGCTGACTTCGCTGGCCTATTTCTACGCCGGCTTCAGCAAGCGCGGCTTGGAATACTTTGCCAAGTATGTGCAGCCGACGCCCATTCTTTTGCCGATCAACATTCTGGAAGATTTTACCAAGCCCCTATCGCTCTCGTTCCGTCTATTTGGTAACATTTTGGCGGATGAGCTGGTGGTGGCGGTGCTGGTGCTGCTGGTTCCCCTGTTCGTACCCTTGCCGGTGATGGTGTTGGGCTTGTTTACCAGTGCCATTCAGGCGCTGATTTTTGCCACTCTGGCATCAGCCTACATTCACGAGGCAATGGAGGGGCATGGTGGCGAAGAGCATCATGAGTGATTTCGCACTCAGATGATAAAATGTAGGATTTTAGAGGCGGTGATTTTGGATTTTGTCTGAGAATCTAAAATCGAGAATCTAAAACCTAAAACCCCGTTCTGTAGTTAGTTCTTGTATCGTATAGACCTGAGGAGACTGATCATGGACCCATTAATTGCTGCTGCTTCTGTTTTGGCTGCTTCTCTGGCTGTAGGTCTGGCTGCAATTGGCCCTGGCATCGGTCAAGGTAACGCTGCCGGTCAAGCGGTGGAAGGGATTGCCCGCCAGCCGGAAGCTGAAGGCAAAATTCGCGGCACCCTGCTGCTGAGCTTGGCATTCATGGAAGCGCTCACCATTTACGGTCTGGTGGTTGCCCTGGTGCTGCTGTTCGCCAACCCCTTCGCTTAAGAGCGCGAGTCTGGGTAGAGGCGCGATATGCCCGCGTCTCTCCCTAAGGCCAGGGCGTGAGTTTTAGATTTTGGATTTTGGGTGGTGAATTATATCATAAATCTGAAATCTAAAATCTAAAATCTAAAATCTAAAATCGGTTGAGTTGCTATGACACACTGGACAATTCTACTAGCCGCTGAAACTGCTGCTAAGGAGGGGGGGCTGTTCGACCTGGATGCCACCCTGCCTCTGATGGCGGTGCAGTTTTTAGTTTTGGCAGCCATCCTGAACGCCATCTTTTACAAACCGCTGACGAAAGCGATCGATGAGCGATCCGAGTACATCCGCAACAATCAAAAAGAAGCTCGCGAGCGCCTGTCCAAAGCGCAGACACTGGCTGAGGAATACGAGCGCAAGCGCTCTGAAGCGCTGCGGGAGTCTCAGGCGATAGTGGCCCAAGCTCAGGCTGACGCCCAGAAGATTGCTGCTGAGCAGATTGCCCAAGCGCAAAAAGAAGCCCAGCAAGCGAGAGAGCAGACTCAGAAAGAGATAGACCAGCAAAAACAGGAAGCCTTGCGCTCGCTGGAGCAGCAGGTAGACACCCTATCTCGCCAGATCCTGGAAAAACTTCTCGGGCCTGAGTTAGCCAACCGCTAGACGTTGGAACAATAGCTGCGGGCTGAGGGCAAGTGAACACAGTTAGGGGTAGCTTATGATCGGGATTTTTTTACTGGCGAGTGAAGTAGAAGCTGAGGTGGTGGAACACGGTTTCGGTCTGAATACAGACATCTTAGAAACCAATGTGATCAACCTCGTGATTATTATTGGGGTGCTGTTTTATTTCGGGCGCGGTTTTTTGGGGAATGTCCTGAGCGAACGGCGCAACAGCATCGCCACAGAGATTAAAGAAGCTGAGCAGCGCAAGAAAGATGCCGAAGCGGCACTTGCTGAAGCGCAGCAAAAGCTGGCTCAAGCCCAAGCAGAAGCGCAACAGATCCGGGCGGCTGCCGAAGAACGCGCCAAGCAAGCCAGAGAAGCGATTTTGGCTCAAGGAGCGAAAGATTTGGAGCGCTTGAGAGCGGAAGCTGCTAGGGATCAGGAAACCGAACAAGAGCGGGTGATCAAGGAACTGCGCCAGCGCGTGGCTGCGATGGCGCTGCAGCAAGTGGAATCCCAATTGCAGGAGCGCTTGGACGATGACGCTCAAAACCAATTAGTTGACCGCAGCATTGCGCTGCTTGGAGGGCGCTGATGAAAGGCAGCAGTACAATAACTTCTGAAATTGTAGAGCCTTACGCCCAAGCCCTGATGTCCCTGGCGCAATCGAGCAACATCACGGAGCAAATTGGGGAGGACGTTCGTTCCCTGCTGAGTTTGCTGGAAAACTCCGAGGAACTGCGCCTGTTTCTGGCCAATCCCTTTGTTAAGGATGCGGACAAGAAAGGTGTGCTGGGGCGGATTGCCGGTGAGCTTCAACCTTACACGCGCAACTTTTTGATGCTGCTGGTAGATCGCCGCCGCATCATCTTTTTAGAAGGGATTGGGCAACAGTACCTATCACTTTTGCGCAAGCTGAACCAAACCGTTTTGGCGGATGTTACCTCGGCTGTGGCGCTCAGTGAAGCGCAGCAGCAAGCGGTTCGCGAAAAGGTGCAAGGGATGACCGGCGCACGTTCGGTGGAACTCCAGACCCAAATCGACCGCGATTTAATTGGGGGTGTCATTATTAAAGTGGGCTCCCAAATCATTGATGCCAGTTTGCGGGGACAGCTGCGCCGGATTGGCATAAGCCTGGGTGCGGAGTGAGTCAATTGCGGATTTGGAATGCCTGGGTTTTGGAGTGAGAGTTCTCTCGTCAATCCAAAATCCCAAGTCTGAAATCTAAAATTGGTGAGGGCCATGACAGCGACAAAACAAGCGCACATCACAGTCGAAGACTATTTCGCCTTGGAAGAAAAAGAGGCGGATATTCGGCATGAATACTACGATGGCGAAGTTATTACCATGACTGGGACAACAGACAGGCACAATATCATTGCCCTTAACTTGGCCTTTGCTCTGCGCCAGCGACTTAAAGGTGGCTCCTGCAGAGTGTTCATGGAAAATGTGCGCTTGGAAGTCGAGGGGGGACGCAATTACACCTATCCCGATATTATGGTGACTTGCGAGGAGAGAGACTTGGCAGACCGCTATACAAAGCGCTATCCGGTGTTGCTGGTGGAAGTTTTATCCGACTCCACAGAAGCACTCGATAGGGGGAAGAAAGCATCTCTTTATCGCAAGCTGCCCACATTGCAGGAATATGTTTTGGTGTCCCAGTCAGAGTGCTGTGTGGAATTGTTCAGCCGCAATCAAGCGCCCAGCTGGACTCTCACAGAACTGTCCGCACCCGACAGTGTTCTGAACCTCTCTTGCTTAAATCTCCAAATTCCCCTGAGCGAGATTTATGAAGGGATACAGTTTCAGGAAGAGGGAAGGGGTTAATGGTTAAGGGCTTTTGACCCAGGGCCTCAAGACCTGCGACCGATGACTGATTCGCTAACAACTAACAACTGATAACGAACGATGGTAAGCATCAGACCCGACGAAATCAGCAGCATTATTAAGCAGCAGATTGAGCAGTACGACCAAGAAGTTAAGGTTTCTAACGTCGGTACAGTGCTGCAAGTGGGCGACGGCATCGCCCGGATTTATGGCCTGGAAAAGGTGATGGCCGGCGAACTGCTGGAGTTTGTAGACGGCACGATTGGGATCGCCCTCAACCTGGAAGAAGATAACGTGGGCGCGGTGCTGATGGGCGAAGGGCGCGAAATTCAAGAAGGCTCCTCCGTGACGGCTACCGGCAAAATTGCTCAGGTGCCGGTGGGAGACGCCCTGATCGGTCGCGTGGTGGACGCCCTCGGTCGCCCGATTGACGGCAAGGGAGAAATCAACACCGCCGAAAGCCGCCTGATTGAATCGCCGGCACCGGGGATTATTGCCCGCCGGTCGGTGTACGAACCGATGCAAACCGGCATCACCGCTATCGACGCCATGATTCCCGTGGGGCGCGGTCAGCGGGAGCTGATCATCGGCGACCGGCAAACCGGCAAAACTGCCATTGCTGTTGACACGATCATCAACCAGAAGGGCGAGAACGTGATCTGCGTTTACGTCGCCATCGGCCAAAAAGCCTCCACAGTGGCCAATGTGGTCAACGTGCTGCAAGAAAAAGGGGCGATGGATTATACCATCGTTGTGGCTGCCAACGCAAGTGACCCGGCAACGCTGCAATACCTGGCTCCCTACACAGGGGCGAGCATGGCCGAATACTTCATGTATAACGGCAAGCACACCCTGGTGATCTACGATGACCTCTCCAAGCAAGCCCAAGCTTACCGCCAGATGTCGCTGCTGCTGCGCCGCCCGCCCGGACGGGAAGCGTATCCGGGCGACGTGTTCTACCTGCACTCCCGCTTGCTGGAACGCGCTGCCAAGCTGAGCAACGAACTGGGCGAAGGCAGCATGACGGCGCTGCCGATTATCGAAACCCAAGCGGGTGACGTGTCTGCGTACATCCCGACCAACGTGATTTCGATTACGGACGGCCAGATTTTCTTGTCTTCCAGCCTGTTCAACGCCGGTCTGCGTCCGGCGGTGAACCCCGGTATTTCCGTGTCCCGCGTGGGTTCCGCCGCTCAAACCAAGGCCATGAAGAAGGTGGCCGGTAAGATTAAGCTGGAACTGGCGCAGTTTGAGGAGCTGGCGGCGTTCGCGCAGTTCGCCTCCGATTTGGATCAGGCGACTCAGAACCAGCTGGCGCGGGGCCAGCGCTTGCGGGAACTGCTGAAGCAGCCGCAAAATTCTCCGCTGCCTCTGAACGAGCAAGTGGCGATTATTTATGCCGGTATTAACGGGCTGCTGGATGACATCGCGGTCAACAAGGTGGCTACCTTTACGAAGGGGCTGCGCGACTATTTGCGCACCAGCAAGCCGAAGTACGGCGAGATCGTCCAGAAAGAGAAGCAGCTGACTGATGAGGCTGAAAAGCTGCTGAAGGAAGCGGTGGCTGAATACAAGCAGACCTTTAAGGCAGCGGCGTAATTTTGCAACCGCTTTCTTAACGCAGATAAACGCAGATATAGCGTCTCTCATATTAGTGAGGTGCTGAGAAACCCGGTTTCTTTAAGAAACCGGGTTTCTGGGGGCTAATTCATTCAAATGAGAGCCGCGACAGGCGCAGATGAATGTGACCGGAGCTGCGTTTATCTGTGTCCTGCGGTTAGGGAATTGTGGGGACAAGTGATAACTGAGAATTGGCAAAATTATGGCTAATTTAAAAGCGATTCGCGACCGGATTCAGTCGGTCAAAAACACGAAGAAAATCACGGAAGCGATGCGCTTGGTGGCGGCGGCTAAGGTGCGCCGCGCCCAAGAGCAGGTGATTGCCACTCGCCCTTTTGCTGACCGTTTGGCGCAAGTGCTGTACGGTTTGCAAGCTCGGTTGCGGTTTGAGGATGCTGACTTGCCTTTGCTGAAACAGCGGGAAGTTCGCTCTGTGGGTTTGCTGGTGATTTCGGGCGACCGGGGTCTGTGCGGCGGCTACAATACGAATATCATCAAGCGGGCTGAAGCTCGGGCTAAGGAGCTGAAGGCGGAAGGGTTGGATTATAAGTATGTGCTGGTGGGTCGCAAGGCTATCCAGTATTTCCAGCGCCGCAACCAGCCGATTGACGCTACTTATACGGGGCTGGAGCAGATTCCGACGGCGGCGGAAGCTTCGCAAATTGCGGATGAATTGCTGTCGCTGTTCCTGTCGGAAACGGTTGACCGGGTTGAGTTGGTGTACACTAAGTTTGTGTCGCTGATCAGTTCTAGGCCGGTGGTTCAAACCTTGCTGCCGCTGACTGCGCAAGGGTTGGAAGCGACGGATGATGAAATTTTCCGCCTGACGACTCGCGGCGGGAATTTTGAGGTGGAGCGGGAGAAGGTGAGTGCGCCGGTGAAGGGTTTGCCGAGAGATATGCTTTTCGAGCAAGATCCGGTGCAAATTCTGGACGCTTTGCTGCCGCTGTATTTGAATAACCAGTTGCTGCGGGCGCTGCAAGAATCGGCTGCTAGCGAGCTGGCGGCGCGGATGACGGCGATGAGCAGCGCTAGCGATAATGCGAAGCAGTTGATTGGGACGCTGACGCTGAATTATAACAAGGCGCGGCAAGCTGCAATTACCCAGGAGATTCTGGAAGTTGTGGGCGGTGCTGAGGCGCTGAGAGGTTAGTGCCGGTGCTTTGATTCGGTTGTTGGGAATGAACCCCACCCCCCAACCCCCTCCCCGCGTGCGGGGAGGGGGAGTTTGAGGGGGTTTTTTTGCGTGGGAAAAAGTTTGAATTATCCTTCTACTTTTTGCATTGGCAAATGGGGCTTGGCGATTAGAAAGAGACTGTTGGCGAATTGATGTGGGGGCTTACACCCTACGCCTTCTTTTGGGGGCAGGTTGTTCGGTTGTAGCTAGCGCTAGGGGGAAGGGCGAAGCATGAGCGGATGTAATCTTTTCACCGATTGCAAATATCCTCGCGCTCATGCTTCGCCCCTACATCCGATCTTGTGTAGGGGCGAAGCATTGGCGTTAGGATCTTTACGACTGCGCCCGAAATTTCGCTTCGCCAATGCTAGCTGCTGTAGGCGTTAGCCGTGCGCTCTTAGCGCATGCAGCCGCTGCGCTAACGCCCTCTTTACTTCTCAGCGAGTAGGTCTAACCCCTCACGGATTTGCCAACAGTCTCTTGGAAACTCACTGCGACAGACGAAGCCCGCCTTCGCGGGCTAAAGAGACTATAGTGGGATGCGCCCCATGTCGCGTCTCTACAAGTCCTTTTTAATGGTGGTAGGGGCACCCCTTGTGGGTGCTTTTGCTTTTGGGATTGCAGGGGTGTTTTGGGTTGGCCAGATCGCCGAATTCAAAGATAAGCATCAGATATATTTTTGGATAGAACTGCTTTTTGGGCAAACACTTTCTTAATCGATAGGGTGTTTCATTATATAACGCAACATGGCAGGGCTGACGGTTATGAAAATTGTAACAAAAAAAACTAATGCGTATGCCAAGAATGGGTTTGCACCTGGCTTGATAAACGTTAAACTCCCACTTAAAGAAGCTATGAAGTCAACGATGATTGCAGGCAACCAAAAGAGGAAAATTATTTTTTCTTTTCTGGCAAAAACATCTATCGTGAGAATGTTTAGACCTGTGATGACGGAAGTTCCGATCGTCGCAAATGCGTAATTGCCGGGGTTCTGAACATTTCCGAGTTGGGCTAAAACGTAGCCGGTGTCATTAAAATTAACATTTCCTATTTTTGTCCCCAAAATCTCTAATATTCCCAAGAAAGTAGTGAAGGCATCACCAACCATACCGATGAAAAATAAGAAAACTAGAGTGCCCTGCATTTTTTCTCCTATTGTCGCCAATGATTAACGGACAAAACTAACTAAAACAGCAAGTAGCATACCTAGAATCAGAGCCAAGATAACCAAAATACCAAACAGGAAATCATCGTTTAATTTGATTTTTTTACGCCGGTTTCCAGATTTTGCTTCCACAAGGCCGATCTGAACAAGTCCTGCTATGAAATTCTTCCAAGTTTTCAGGCTTTCATCTCTCAGAGATTCGCCCTCTGGCAACTCAATTAAGCGTTCATTGTTTTGGATCAGCAAATCGATGAGTTCCTGAAATTCCTTATAGCCGAGCTTGTCGCGATTTGGAAAGCGCTCGAACTTAAATGACATGGATGACCTAGAATACTGCCTGAACCATAGTGAAATCCCTAGCTCATGCAAGCTTATCCAATCCTTAACAGTGAAAGTTTTACGAGTTTTCCAAGCCACATCAATTGCTCTTGTGGTTCTGATGTCTTTCCCCTCAATCGGCATGAAATTCGAGGCGAGTTGTAAAACTCCCTCGAAAGACGTTGAATCTCTGATTTGTTGGATGGGTTGCGGGATATCTTTATCCATTTTTATTTTCCCAGAAAAAGCAGGGGTTACCACCAACTATCGCTGCTAGAGCCAGAGTCAGAGTCACCACTGTCCCCAGAATCACTGCTGCCGTAATCAGAACTATCACTTGAACCGGAGTCATAGCCACCACTGTCCCCAGAACCACTGCTGCCGGAATCAGAACTATCACCTGAGCCGGAGTCATAGCCACCACTGTCCCCGGGATCACTGCTGCCATAGCCATCACTTTCCGGGTCAGAGCTACCACCAAACCAACCACCGAACAAAGAGCCACCACTGTCCCCGGGATTACTGTCTGACTCCGGTGCGGAACTGCTATTAACTCCGTTAGGGTTAGAACTCTCCTCATTCCCTCCAAAGCCAAACATACCACCAACCACAATACTAATCAAACCACCTAACCAAGAGCCCCCACTGTCCTGAGAATTAGTGTTTCCAGGGTCGGAACTGTGGTCTGACTCAGGTTCGGAACTGCTATCAAGTCCTTCAGGCTTAGAACTCTCATCACTACGTCCAGAGTCTGAACTGTGGCCTGACTCAGTTTCGGAACTTCTATCATCCTGGTGAGAGTGAAATTCAGGAGGAAGTCCTCGTGTAACGCCCGTCTCTTTGACATCAGATGGATTGGCAAACTCGATATTATCGGCAGAGATTACGAACGACTGAGTTTCATCCAACACTTTCAATACATCACGACCAAAACAATCGGTTGTTCCATCAGCAGTAGAAAAAATTAGGCGCATTCCTGTCACATCAGCTAGATAAACTAGCCGCTGAACTTGATTCACTGCTTTCGCTCCTGTCCATTTCGACCTCGGCCCATAAGATTTACATTCTACTATGGCCACTTCAACATCCTGAATGTCTCTGATGACCACATCTACCTCAGTTACTTTGTTAAATATTTCTAAGGTTTCATGGTAAGAATTATTGGTCTTATCCAGCCGAAGAGCGTTCATTCCATAATTTTCGAGCTCTTGCTCTGTGTATTGCTCATAAAATGTACCTTGTTGATTACTGGAACGACCCCTTTCTTGATTGCTTCTACTCCCTGTCCCCTGTGTCTGTCCCGCGTTACTCCCACCGGCATTATCGTCTCTGAACATTCCACTAAAGTGAGAGCCTAACTCTTTCACGCCGTCACCAAACCAACCCAATCCTCCTCCACTCACAGCTACCTCCACCGGCACAGCCTGCTTGTCTGTATATGTTCCCTATACTACACTCATCTTTCCAACACTGACAACCCGAAAAAGACGGAAAAAGACGGATAGAGCTAACTTTACTGGCTAAGTTGAAAAAAGACGGAAAAAGACGGATGTCGCTAACTTTGGCCGGCTAAGTCGGAAAAAGACGGAAAAAGACGGATGCCGCTAACCTTGGGAGGCCAAGTCGGAAAAAGACGGAAAAAGACGGATGCCGCTAACTTAGGGAGGCCAAGTCGGAAAAAGACGGAAAAAGACGGATGCCGCTAACTTTGGGCGCTAAGTCGGAGCGGGACGGAAAAAGACGGATAAAGTCGGGTATAATAACGACATCTCTCTCCCCTCCCTACTGATGCTCAATGGACATTCAGGAGATATTACAATTTGTAGACGATGCTGTCTGCGCCAAGACAGGCCAGCGTCTAAGTGACCTGCAGCGTGCAATTATTGAGGGAATCCTGAAGCGACAAAAGTATTCTGAGATTGCAAAAACTTATGGGTGCACTACTGGCCATGCTAAGGATGAGGGTTACGAGCTTTTGCAAATTTTATCTAACATATTTGATGAGTCCGTGAATAAAAAAAATATTAAATCTGTTATTGAACGGCAAGCAAATCAGAATATTTGTGGGATTTGGGGAAATACTTTTGGGGATAGCAATGTGATTGGCAACATCAACTTTTGCTCTGAGCAACCCACAGCGACCCCAGAGCCAAGTCAGCCCGATACTGATACCTTCGAGCGCGGCAAGAATCAAGCTATGATTGAAAGGATTGGGAAGTTACGGCAGTTTGGCTTGAGGGATGAGCAAATTGCAGATGTCCTAAGTCTGCTATTGCAGGGGGTTAAGCAGGAGGACTTGGAGGAGTGAGTGCGTTCTAGTGACTGAGGCTGTTTCTGCATGCCGGTGACTCGGTGCCTCAGGTTGACACTCACAAAACCCCTGAACCTGTGATAAAATCAAAACAAATCACTAATAGCGTTTATGGCCACCCCAGTCAGCGAAACCAAATCACCCCCAGGACTGGTGATTTCTTGGGAAGCTCTCCCTGATGATTTTCAGTTAGAGGATGAACCCGTGGAAAATACAGGACAGCCACTTCTAGCAGGGGCATTACGCGAAAGTTTAGAACTCAGCGGGTTCATTCAACCGCAGATGTTAATCGCCTCCAACTTTGCTCTGTGCGCCACAGTCAACGGCCAATTTATCGCGAAAGCCCCAGATTGGGTCTATGTAGGGTCAGTCAAAGATATCTTAGCCGAACGCCAGAGCTATACCCCCAATTTAGAAGGAGAGATACCGGCTATAGTCATAGAATTTTTATCCGGAAAAGATGGTGACGAATATTCTTTTAAGCGCACCTATCCCCCTGGAAAATGGTTTTTTTACGAACAGATATTGCAAGTCCCCATCTATGTTATTTTTGACCCAGATGGCGGATTGCTAGAATATTATCAGCTAGAAACACCGCGCTATGAATTGCAACAGCCCGATGAGAATGGCCGCCATTGGATTGAAACAATGGGATTATTCTTAGGGACTTGGCAAGGAACCAAAGAAGGAAGGACTGGGTATTGGTTAAGGTGGTGGGATCGGGCGGGTAATTTGTTACCTTGGGGAGTCGAAAAAATTGAACAGGAACGCCAACGTGCTGAACAGGAACGCCAACGTGCTGAACAGGAACGCCAAGAAAAAGAACGGCTGATAGCTTATTTGATATCTCAGGGGATCGACCCCAATAATTTGCCTCCTCTCCCCAGGTAAACCCAAGCTGCTGCTGCACCGGCACTCAGGGCAGGTGTCTCGCCTGCCCTACGTCTATTGCTATAGAATGAGCGCCTTCTTGACACCCTATAAACCAGACTCAACATCCTGCCGACTGATAACAATCACCTTTTGCTCAGCTGACTCCAAATAAGTGCGGCAAAAACGCGCTAGCGCCATCCCCTCCTCATAAAGCTTCAGCATCTCCTCTATTGGAGCCTCCCCCTTATCCAAAATCCCGACAATCTCTTCCAATCGCTCAATTTGTTCTTCAAATGATAGCGCATTCATGGGATATTTTCAATACTAGCAACTTTTATCATATCTCCTTTCTTGCCTTGGCGCTGTTGGGAGCATCCCGTTAAAGCAAGGACTGTCACCCTCACCCCCCTAACCCCCCTCTCCCATGAAGGGAGAGGGGGGAAAAATCAAGAATTCTCCCCTCTCCCCTTGTGGACTAAAGCT
>JALOOK010000058.1 GCA_025454445.1 Oscillatoria sp. Prado101
ACTTTTGGGCTTTAGCCCAACTACAAACTTTGGGATTTCTTTGGGCGCTCAGTAGGGGCGGGTTCACCCAAAATTGTTCGGCTCAGTTTAGATGTTAGTAAACCCGCCCCTACTAACTTTGGGCCGACGCCCAACTACAAACTTTTGGGCCGACGCCCAACTACAAACTCTGTAAAATACGGTTAATTGCCGGGAATTATAGGGGTTTTCATATTGGGGCGGTGCAGAGAAACCCGGTTTCTTTAAGAAACCGGGTTTCAGGGGCGCAATTAAAAACTAATTTAACGGATATTGGCTTGTAGGATTCCTTTCAGTCCCCAGCTGTGGCAATAAGGAGTTGCAGCTAGTACAGGCACGCTCAGTAGAGCCGCCGGATGGAGAAATCTGGTTTCCGGCACAGAGCTCCGGAAGAGAGCCGGTGGCAGCTGGGCTCAATGGTGACAGATGCGGGGCCAGCATTAGGGTGCTATCCCTAAGGGAGAGGCACCCAAATAGCCGATGATCGCAAAGCGGAACGCTGGCAATATGGGGGAGTCCAGGCAAGAAAAGCCGGCAGCCGGCAGGGGCGGTTAAGCAAGCCTTGCCATAAATGCGCCTAAAATTGAGTAAATAGGGAGTCAGCAGGCACCGGCTAGTAGCAACCGATAAGCAGAAATATATGAGAGTGGTTTCATGAATGTCATTAATTGCGCAAACTGTGGCAAAGAAAATCCAGAGGAAAACCTTTTCTGTTCTGGCTGTGGCAGCTCTTTGGCAGGATTGACCCCCAGTCAGGCGAGCCTGGAAGCCCAGCCTGTAGCTTCTACCGAGTTGCAAGCGGGGACGAAGTTACGGGATCGCTACATTATAGAGCAGCTGTTGGCGCAGGGGGGGTTTGGCAGAACTTACCGGGCAGAAGATACAGGCCGATTTAACGCCCCTGTGGCGATCAAAGAACTCAGCCCGGGACTGCAAGGAACCTATGCCCTCCAGAGAGCCGAGGAACTGTTCAAGCGAGAAGCGCAGACGCTCAACAAACTCGCACACTCGCAAATTCCCAAATTCTGGGAAATTTTTCGGGAAGGGTCAAGGCTGTTTTTAGTGCAAGACTTTGTGGAAGGCCAAACCTATTATGCCTTGTTGCACCAGCGCCTGGAGCTGGGACAGCGTTTCAGCGAAGCGGAAATCGTGCAGCTGTTTCGCCAACTCCTCCCGGTTTTGAGCTATCTGCACGGTCTGGGTGTCATCCACCGGGACATTTCCCCAGACAATATTATCCTGCGCTCGGCGGACAGCCTGCCGGTGCTGATTGACCTGGGCGCAGTCAAGGAAGTGGCCATCAATGTGGCTACACAGATAGCCGGTGCGCCAGCTGTCGGCACCTGCGTCGGGAAAGTTGGCTACGCGCCTGACGAGCAGCTGCGGATGGGAATCGTCGCGCCCCACAGCGATCTGTACGCCCTAGCGGTAACCGCCCTGGTGCTGATCACCGGCAAGAAAGATCCCCGGCAACTCCTAGATCCCAATACGCTGCAGTGGGTGTGGGAAAAGGAGATCGCCCTTAGCCCGAAGCTTACCGAGGCGCTCACCCGGATGCTCGCCCCCAAGCCGGCTCAGCGCTTCCAATCGGCCATAGAAGTCCTGCACTTCCTGGAAGAGCAACCCCCCGCTGCGCCGCCGCCACCCTATGCGCCCGGGCCAGATGTCCCAGTGCGCAAACAAAAACGCTGGCCCTTGGCAGCTGCCGGTCTGGCAGCTGCCGCCGTCGCTGTCGCCCTGGGGCTGAGCTTGATGGGGCAATCTCGGAGGCCAAACCCAAAGGCGGCGTTTGGAGGAGATGGCATCTTAAACATAGGTGTTGTGACCACCCCCATAAATCCAAAAGAAAACTACCAGCCCCTGGCGGATTACTTGAAATCTGAGCTGGGAGCCAAGTTGGGCCTGGAGGTAAACGTTGAGGTTGAGGGGATTGAGATTAGAGAGAAAAACTCTTTAAAGAAGGCAAAAGATAGGATTATAGAAAAAAAATGGGATGTAATATTCCCCTTATCAGCCCAGCTTTCAGTGGTCGCAGAAGACAACAGCTATGTGTTTGCGGCTCGCATGTTTCCCCAAATGCCTCAAATCGAGGCGGCTCTTTTTGTGCGCTCGGACAGTCAAATACAGGGTTTAAATGATTTAACGCCCGACAAAAGGATTGCCTTAGGAGAATACAGCAACACGCTTTCTTTCTATATGCCGGTATACGACCTATACGGGAAAATTATCCGAGTCAATATGGGAAACACAATTTCTGACATGGTGAACAAGGTGAAGTCGCGGCAAGCTGATGTGGGGGTGAGTATTAACAGTTTACTGCAAAAGGAAGCAGATGTGCGGGTAATCGGTATAAGCAAGTCCATTCCCGGTGCGGGAGTGTACCTGTCACCGGCTCTTTCCCAAAAAGAGCGGGATTTGCTGAAAGCGTTTATGTTAAATGCCCCCTCAGAAATTAAGGAAAAAGCCTCCTACGGGGAAGGCAAGGAAGTTGATTACACGCAGTTTAGAAATATTATGGCCCGAGTGGAGGGGATTCTGGCCTGCGTTGATTTGACGCAAGATCCAGTGAGCTTTTTCTGTAATGGTGACAAGCCTGCCACTCAACTTCAACTGGGTGCAATCGAAGGCCCAGCCAGTAATATTAAAATCTCCGACGCTAACACCATTCACCTGACTTTACAGGGACAGGACGGTCAAGCTTATCGCGTTGTTTTGCCCAGGGCGGTACTGAATCAAATTCCCAGTGCGCCGCCGCCATTCGCCCTCAACGGTAAAAAGCTTAAGGTGAAAGGTGTGGAGCCAAAACAAGTTGCGGGAGCGTTGGAGCTGGAAATTACTAAGCCCGAACAGCTGACCATGATAGAATAAACTGCGAGGGGGGTGATAATATCACGTCCGGTTGATTGCCCTCATTTTCCACCCCTCACCCCCCAACCCCCTCTCCCACTTTGGGGTGAGGGGGGGAAAGAAAAGGGCTGCGGGAAAACTAAAAAACCAGGTTTCTGAATTTAAGCTTTAAGAAACCTGGTCTCTCAACTTTTCTGGTGGGAATGCGGGCACCGGCTCTCGCCAACGGCAGTCACAACCGGCTTTCCTCCATGACCGCATCTAGGAGCAAATCAGCGCCAAAGCGCACGGGATCGGTGCAGGGGAGGCCGGTTTCCGCCCGGACTTGTGCGATCGCATCGCTGGCTGCCGGTGCGTCGAGGTGGTGAGTGTTGAGTGCAATCGCAGCCACCCGCGCCGGTTGCAACGCCCCGCCGGCACTGGCAACCGCCTCATACAGCTGAACCACTACGGGCAAGGGAGGAATGGGCACATGGGGGTGATTGCGGATGTGGGGAAAACCGGCACGGTGCACCAGCACCAGATGAGTGGGCTGGGAACCGCGCAGCAGTGGCAGAGTTGCGGTTGAGCCCGGATGCAGCAGGGAGCCCTGTCCTTCAATGTGGAGGATGTCGCGCTCAGGGCCAAACTGCATGACCATTTGCTCGACAGCACCGGCAGCGAAGTCCACGCGCACGGCATCCAGGGCGATGCCGTCCCCGGCAATCATCAGTCCTGCTTGTCCAGTGGCCAGAAACTTGGAGCGCAACCCGCGCCGCAGGGAGGCCAGGTGCAATTCCAGACTGGTGGACATTTTGCCGATGGCCATATCGGTGCCCACGGTGAGTACGCGCCGGCAGCTGAGCTGGCGGGCTTTAGCGCCGCCAATGGCCAAGCGAGCTGGCTCTCGGCGCATGTCCCAGATCCACTGCCCCTCCCGCAGGAGTTCGCGGAATTCTTCGTCTTTTGCCAGGTGGGTGTGCAAACCGTTGGCCACAGACAGCCCCGCCGCCACGGCTTGCTTGACTTCCGCCAGCCACTCCGCCGGCAGTGCTCCGCCAGAGGGGGCGATGCCGATGGCCAGCACGTCCGGACTGTAAGCCAGCGCCGACTCAACTGAGGCAACAATCGGAACTTGACGCGGAATTCCTGTTAGTTCTGTTAAGGATTGACCGGCACACTCCCGGTCAATTACTGCTACAATAGAGGCTTCGCTGTAGCGTAGAAGGGAGATGCCGGTTTTGCCAGAAGTGCTGCGAATTCCTTCGTGGAGGAGAATAGCGACTCGATGTTCAGGTTTGAGCATAAAAACTGCCAAAAGTTACCCGTTAATAATTGTAGAATTTTCCTTCCAGGTGGAGCCGGTGAACAAGATTAAAATTGTTCTGGAGGCGGGGTGAGCTGGTTGGGCTAAAGCCCAACTACAAACCTTTTGGGCTAAAGCCCTACTACAAACTTTTTGGGCTAAAGCCCTACTACAAACTTTTTGGGCTAAAGCCCAACTACAAACCTTTTGGGCTAAAGCCCTACTACAAACCTTTTGGGCTAAAGCCCTACTACAAACCTTTTGGGCTAAAGCCCTACTACAAACTTTTTGGGCTGAAGCCCAACTACAAACCTTTTGGGCTGAAGCCCAACTACAAACCTTTTGGGCTGAAGCCCAACTACAAACTTTTTGGGCTGAAGCCCAACTACAAACTTTTTGGGCTGAAGCCCAACTACAAACCTTTTGGGCTGAAGCCCAACTACAAACCTTTTTAAGTTAGAGCATGGGAACGATAATTTTAATTTTTAATGACTCCCAGCCCGGGGAAATCATTGGGCACCAAGCGCCCATTGTGCAGGGGTGCGCCGACGAATGGGTCGTCTGTCAAGTTCAGGTGGCTGTCTAAATCGAGATAGTCGGCTAGGGGTGACAGGTGAGCCATTGCTGTATTGGCTAGCGAGCTGTCAGAATAGCAGCCAAACATTATTTGCAAGCCACTAGCTCGCGCCGTGTGGATGGCTCGTATGGCTTCAGTTAATCCCCCAGCTTTCATCAGTTTGATGTTAATGCCATGAACCCGGTCTGCGAGCTGGGGGATGTCGCGGCTGGTGAAGCAGCTTTCATCGACGAAGATGGGGAGGGGCGAGCGTTCTTTGAGTGCCGGCAAGTCTCGCTCTTGACCGGGGGGAAGGGGCTGCTCTACATATTTGACCCCCTGACCGGCAAGCCAGTCGCACATTTTAAAGGCATTATTGAGGCTCCAACCGCCATTGGCATCGACGCTCAGCTGGGTGATCGCCGGTGCTTCTGAGCGCACTGCTAATAGGATGGCTTTGTCGGCTTCAATACCATCAGGACTGCCTAATTTTAGCTTCAAAAATTGCAATTTTGTCACTTGCGACCACTGGCGCATTCTGTCGAGGGCACCTTCTGGGGAATTAATTCCTATGGTCAGGGAAGTGGGGGTGATGCGGCGGCGATCTAGCCCCCACATCTGCCAGAGGGGAAACCCCACTTTTTTGCCCAGCCAGTCGTGCAAGGCGGTATCGATGGCGGCGCGAGCTGCTGAGGGGGTGTTAAATTTTGTGAAAAGCCGCTCAATTTGCTGCCGGTCGTAGGGGCTGAATTTTTCGAGTGCCGGTGCGAGTTGCTGCAAGGCTTTCAGGAGGTTTTCGCTGGTTTGGGGGGTGCCACCGACTGTAAAGGGGGAGGCTTCTCCCCAGCCTTCGATGCCGGTGTGTTCTATTCTGACCAAGATATTGGTGGTTTGGGCGGTGGTGCCGCGACTGATGGTGAGGGCAACGCGCTTGTGGACGGTAAAGGGTTCGATGTGGGTGTGCATGGTGGGTGTGGTATGGGCACTTTAGAAAATATAGCGGGCGATGGAACCGTCACACACTGTTTTTCCGGGAAACCGTCGCTCCCACTGCGGGGGAAGGCAGCTTGTCAGGTGAGGCGTGCCGGTGTTGATCCCCCCCTAGCCCCCCCTTAAAAAGGGGGGGAACATCTCAAAGCCCCCCTTTTTAAGGGGGGGAAAGGGGGGATCGAGATGCTTAGACTTCTAGGTAGCAACTTTAGTTACAATATTTTAAAAATATAGGTAGTCTTTTCAGCGCCGGCAACCATTTTAGCTAGACTGATAGAAGAGGGTTTTTTTATGGAAAAAAGCTGATATGATTGGGACTGTCTGGTACAAGCGATTTCAGTCAGCGCTCAGGATGGGTTCTGTATCCCCCTACATCCCTGTGGCATTATCGATCTGTGTGGGCAGCGGACTGTCCCTGGTGGCGTCCACAATCGTCTGGAAGTGGGAATTGGAAAGCCTGCAGGCAGAATTCCAGCGACAGGCTGACAACCTGGCCACAACTCTGGATCGCAAGATAGACGAATATTTGCAAATTCCCCGATCCCTTGGCACTTTCTACGACGCCTCCCCTGCTGAGCTGAACCGGCAAAGCGTCAGGGAGTTTGCCCAGCTGTTCCTATCTCGCTACCCCGGTATCTTTTCAATGGGTTTGACAAAGCGTGTGAGAAACGAGGAGCGAGAAGCCTACGAGGAAAGCATTAAGCGAGAGGGCTTTCCTAATTTTAGCATCCTCGAGCGAAGTCCGAAAGGAAAGTTGGTTCCGGCCAAAGATCGCCCGGAATATTTAGCAATTACCTACATCGAGCCGCTGGAGAAGCGGAAGATGATATTGGGTTACGATGTCACCGTGGAACCGGAGCGCAAAGCAGCAATGGAGAAAGCGCGGGACACAGGAGAAATGGCCGGAACCGAACGGGTGATTTTGGCTACTGGGGACGCTGCTTTTCTACTTTACAGGCCAATTTACAGCAAAGGCAGCCCAAAAGACACCCTGACAGATCGCCGCGATTCCTTTGAGGGGTATGCTTTCAGCGTTTTCGCACTTACAGATGTGATGAAATACTCTCTGCAAGGACTGAAAACGGGGCACATTGACTTTTACCTTTTCGATGAATCGGCTGCAGCTGACAATCGATTTTTGGTATTTTATGATTCTAGCAGGCAGCAGGTAATAGAAGACCCAAAGCAAAAGAAACCTGCTAATTTTGCTGCTAGTGGGCTGCTCTGCCAGAATCAAACGGCTTGCACGCATACCTTCCAGGTCGCAGACCGGCAGTGGTCACTTGTGACTGTGCCTACGCGGGCGTTTACAGGTCTGCAAATTTACTGGAGAGCCGGCTCCACACTGGCAATCGGGTTAATCCTGACTGGCTCTATAGCAGCTTACCTGTTGATTTCGCTGCGCCACACTACTCGAGTGGAACAACTTGTACAGGAACGCACCGAGCAAGCCGAAAAGCTGAGTCAAACTCTGCGCGAACTGAAGCAAACCCAGGTGCAGCTGATTCAAAGTGAAAAGATGTCGAGCCTGGGGCAGTTAGTGGCGGGAATAGCCCATGAAATCAACAACCCGGTCAACTTTATCTACGGAAATATCACTCACGCCAATAACTACACTCGCAAGTTGCTGGAACACCTCCGCCTCTACCAGCAGGATCACTCCCACCCTTCTGCGGAGATTGAGAAACACGCCGAGGATATAGATTTAGATTTCCTGAGCGAGGATCTGCCGAAAATACTGTCCTCGATGAAAGTGGGGGCGGAACGCATCCGGGAGATTGTGCTTTCGCTGCGCAATTTCTCGCGCCTGGATGAAGCGGAGATGAAATCGGTGGATCTCCATGAAGGCATTGACAGTACGTTGCTGATTTTGCAAAATCGCCTAAAAGCTAAGTCCGGGAAGCAGCCTGATATTCTGGTGGTTAAGGAGTACGGCAATTTGCCGAATGTGGAGTGCTACGCGGGACAGCTCAATCAAGTGTTTATGAATATTCTCAGCAATGCGATAGATGCTTTGGAAATGGGTCAGGGGGCATCGGGCGTGGAGAATGGGAAAAATGCCCCACGATCTGCGCCAGACGAGCAATGGCCAACCATTTGGATTCGCACCGAGGTGGCGAATGGGGCATTGGAAATGGGGCATGGGGGAGAAGAAAAATTCCCCTGCCCAATGCGAGCGTGCCCAATGCTGGCTGCCCGTTGCCTGACGCCCAATTGCTATGTTCGGATTGCGATTGCTGATAATGGTCCGGGCATCCCGGAGGCGCTGCTCTTGCGGATATTTGACCCCTTTTTTACCACCAAGCCGGTGGGGAAAGGGACGGGACTGGGACTGTCCATCAGCTATCAAATTGTGGTTGACAAACACGGCGGCAAGTTGGAGTGTATTTCTACGCTTGGAAAGGGAACAGAGTTTTTGATTGAAATTCCCGTGCGCCAAAGTTGCAGGGGTTCTGCCGGTCGGATTTCAGCGGATCTCCCTTCTTTTTCCGCAGGCTGATCGCCTCCTTTATGCCGGTTGCACTCGCCCGCAGGATGGATTACAATTTGGTGAAAGCTTCCTGGTGGGAGCTTTGGGAGCTACAGCATCGCCGGCAGATGAGGTTGACCCATTGCCAAAATGGCCGCTTTCTGCTAAAGAAGGTTTGCGGGGCGAGCACCGGCACACCTCAGGCGTCGCGTGTGGCGCGAAGAACCAGGCACCCAACCCCAATCCCGCACGCGGCGAGGGGCTAGGATATTTCGGGCTGGCGCACTTTGGAACGCGAATTTTTGCGGTAGAATAGGAAAATACCAATCAGGAAACCTGACTCATGGAAATAAAACTCTTTGACGCTCACATTCAAAAATCCCAGGTTTTGCAACCGCCGGCAGAAATCAAAGCCAAATTGCCGCTGACAGATTTGGCAGAGAAAACCGTTTTGAAATACAGGAATGAAATAGAAGATATCCTTGAAGGCAAAGACTCCCGGAAATTTATCGTGGTTGGGCCTTGCTCCATACACGACATCACAGCCGCAGAAGAGTACGCAGCTAAATTAAAGGAACTTGCGTATCGAGTTAGGGATAAGTTCTTGCTAATCATGAGAGTTTACTTTGAGAAGCCAAGGACAACTGTGGGTTGGAAGGGATTAATTAACGACCCCGATATGGACGATTCTTTTCACATAGAGAAGGGGCTAGAAATGGCCAGAAGCATGCTGTTAAAACTAGCAGAAATGGGACTGCCGGCGGCGACAGAAGCCCTCGACCCTATAGTGCCCCAGTACATTGGCGAACTGATTTCATGGTCGGCGATAGGAGCTCGCACGACCGAATCGCAAACGCACCGGGAAATGGCCAGCGGGCTGTCTATGCCGGTGGGCTTTAAAAATGGCACAGATGGCAATATAGAAGTGGCTCTCAATGCCATGAAATCGGCGAAAGAACCTCACAATTTTCTGGGTATTAACCAAGAGGGACAGGTCAGCATATTTCAAACCACGGGCAATGTTTACGGGCACATTATCCTGCGCGGGGGTGGGGGGCAGCCTAACTACGATGCGGCGACGGTTAAAAAAGTGGAAGAAAAATTAAAGGCGGCCAATTTGCCCACTAATGTAGTAATCGACTGCAGCCACGGAAATTCCAACAAAGACTACAAACGCCAGAGCGCTGTATTTGAAGATGTCATCGGGCAAATAGCGTCGGGGGACACATCAATTGTTGGATTGATGCTGGAATCTAATTTGTGTGAGGGCAACCAACCCCTGACGGGGGAGGGGCGGGCGCAATTAAAATATGGCGTTTCTGTAACCGATCCCTGTATTGGCTGGGAGGAAACAGAAAAGCTTATTTTGGCCGCTTGGGAAAAACTGAGTAAACCAACCAATTATTGAGTTGGCCAGAAACCGGGTTTCTTGAAGAAAACCGGTGGCCAGAAACCGGGTTTCTTGAAGAAACCCGGTTTCTTACTCCCAATTTTGCCACGATTCCCTGAAAAATGGTTGAATTATCAGATAAAAGAGCTATTCAGGATTTACAGCCATGCCTAAACGCATTTCTCGCCGGCAGTTTCTCAAACAGGCTCAAGCAGCTATTCTGGGTTTTTCCACTTTCAGTGCTGCTAGCTTGGCGGGCAATTCTCAAGCTTCCGGACAGTGGAAACCCAGCGCCGCTCCAGAAAAATTGATTGCTAACCTTGAAAGCCGAATCCCTCAACTGATGGAAGACGCCGGCGTTCCTGGTGCTGCGGTAGCGGCGGTGAGAGACGGCGAGATTTTCTGGAGTCGGGGGTTCGGCGTCAAAAATGCAGATACTGAAGCGCCGATGAGCGCGGATACTGTATTCGCCGCCGCTTCCTTGAGCAAGCCGGTTTTTGCATATGCGGTTCTCAAAATGTGCGAGCGGGGCGAACTCAACCTCGACATTCCCTTAACACACTATACTGATAAACCTTACATTTATGACCGCCGAATCGAAAAAATCACGGCGCGGATGGTGCTGTCTCACACGACAGGATTCCCCAACTGGAGCGGGGACGACCCAGTGTGGATCGACTTCACGCCTGGAAGCAGATTTAGCTATTCTAGCGAAGGATTTCTCTATTTGCAAACTGTTGTGGAGCGCCTGACTGGAGAGCCGCTAAATGATTATATGACTCGCAATGTATTCGCGCCCCTCGGCATGAACAGCAGCAGCTATGTCTGGAAGCAGTCGTACCAATTATCAGCGGCAAATGGTCACGACCGCGAGGGCAACCCAGACCCTCTGAGCAAACCGAAACAGGCAAATTCTGCCGGCAGCTTGCGCACAACTGCCACCGACTACGCTAAATTTTTGCTCGCCATGATTGAGCAGGCTTCCAGTGACCATTTTCGGCTCAGTGAAGAAAGCTTGAATAACATGCTGCGAGAAAATGTTAAAATTAGTCAGTCCCTTGGCTGGGGGCTGGGCTGGGGATTGGAACACACCGGAATGGGCGATTTTTTCTGGCACTGGGGGGACGGCACCATTTTCAAAAGTTTCACCCTGGCTTCCCGCAGACTCAAAACCGGCATCGTCATCTTGACTAATGGCCAAAATGGACTGTTAATCGGTGAAGATATTGTCGGCATGGCAGTGGGGGGCAAGCATCCCGCATTTGATTTTTCTATGATACAATATTAACTAAAGTTGCTACGAGCGCAGTGACTCAGGTGAGATCCCCCCCTACCCCCCTTCAAAAGGGGTTTTCGGGGATTGCGGTGTGGCGCGAGTGCCTGGAAACGGAGGTGATAGAAGGTGTTGCTGGGAACATTTTTATGGCGGTTGTTAGAAGTATACTAGATAGTAGGGGGTGCGGCGAGGCACCTTTGTGATCTGAGGTGAGGAAGATGGATTTATTTGAGGCCAGCCAAGTAGGGGATATCGCTAAGGTTCGGGAACGGATTGAGGCGGGGGTGGATGTGAATGCCAGAGACAATTTTGGCAGGACGTCACTGATGCAAGCTGCGCGGGAGGGACGCGCCGAGATTGTGCGAGTCCTGATCGCGGCTGGGGCAAATGTGAGTGCATTTGACAACCGCGAGGTGACAGCGCTAATGAAGGCGGTTGCGGCTTATAAGGCGAACAGCGAAACAGTGCGAACTCTAATCGAAGCCGGCGCAGACGTCAATGCCAAGGACGAAAATGGCAAAACTGCTTTGCTTTATGCGGCTGAGCGGGGTCACGCGGATGTGGTGCGAGCGCTGATATATGCCGGTGCGGATGTGAATGCCAAAGCTGAAAAAATGGCAGTTGGCTGGAACAGAACCGCTTTGATGTATGCTGCTTTACAGGGTCACACTGAGGTTGTGCGGGCGCTGATAGATGCCGGCGCGGATGTGAATGCCAAAAACTCGCGCGGCGAAACAGCTCTCCTGTGGGCTGCGGCGGAAGGTCACGAGGATATTGTGCGGCTTTTAATCGCTGCTGGGGCGGATGTGAATGCCAAAAACGCGGACGGCGAGACAGCTGTTTCAGTTGCTGCAATTGAGGACTGCACCGAAACCGTCCAGCTTCTCTGTCAAGCAGGCGCGGATGGGTGTCCGATTGGCTGAAGCAGAACACCGGCTGATTTTTGGCATCCGCCATTCTATCAAGTCGGGTTAATTGCCGACAATTAATTTTGCCCCCAGATGGGGACTGAGGCGCCATAACCTTTAGGGTGCGCTATCAATAACGCACCCTATTGCTGATTGCGATAGGCAGCAGGGTGCGTCAGGTGCTACTATTATTGGCTGAACTGCATCCATCTCAAAGTTGCCTTGGCATGAAATTTACACTTTCTGTTTTCCCCTGGAAAATTACTAAAGCCCTGACCGGCGCGGTATTATTTTTTACTTCTGCTGGCATCGCTGTCCAGTTGGCTAAGTACCGCCTTAACTATCGCGCCAGATGGTTTAATTTATTTAACCTCGACCAGGAACTCAATTATCCTTCTTGGTACGCCTCGTTCACCTTGGCTTTTTGTTCCCTGCTTCTCGCCGCGATTGCCTCTGCAAAGAAGCGGGATGGCGACCGCTATTTTCGCCACTGGAAAAAATTGTCCCTAATTTTCCTTTTTCTCTCGGTTGATGAAGCGATGAGCATTCACGAACTTTTAATCAGTCGCGATCTGAGACATTTACTGCATGCGGGCGGGATATTTTACTACGTTTGGGTGATACCGGCAACCATTTTTGTCGCCGTTGTTGGCCTGTCTTATCTCAAGTTTATCATTGATTTACCTCGGCAAATTAGGCTCCTGTTTCTGATTGCCGGTGGCATTTATGTTGGCGGGGCACTTGGCATGGAAATG
>JALOOK010000059.1 GCA_025454445.1 Oscillatoria sp. Prado101
TTGGGCTAAAGCCCAACTACGAACTTTGGGCTAAAGCCCAACTACGAACTTTGGGCTAAAGCCCAACTACGAACTTTGGGCTAAAGCCCAACTACGAACCTAGGGCTTTAGCCCAACTACGAACTTTAGAAAAGGTAGCAATTATAGAGTGTAAATGAGCGACTCATGTTCACCAATTTTTTTATCAAGCGCTCCGTTTTTTCATCAGTGTGTTCTTTGCTGATTATTTTGGTGGGGCTGGTGGGTTACACCAGGCTGCCTGTGCAGGAATACCCCACAATTGACCCGCCGGTGGTGAGCGTAACTACGGTTTATCCGGGTGCTAACCCCCAAGTTGTAGAGACGGAAGTCACTGAAATATTAGAAGCCGAAATTAATGGGGTTGAGGGGATTAAAACTCTCACCTCGCAAAGTCGTGAGTCTGTCAGTGCAATTACTGTCCAGTTTGAATTGAGCCGCCCCATTGAGGAAGCGGCGCAAGATGTGCGCTCTCGCGTGGATAGAGCGCGGGGCAAACTTCCCGATGAGATCGAAGCGCCAATTGTTAACAAGCAATCGAGCGATGCCTCTCCGATTGTGTGGTTTGCTCTTTACAGCCCAGAGAGTAAATTCTCGACTTTGGAGTTGAGCGATTATGCGGACAGGTTTGTCGTAGATGCGCTGGAAACTGTTCCGGGTGTCAGCACCGTTATTATTGGCGGCGAGCGCAAATATGCGATGCGCCTGTGGGTAGATACGGTGAAACTCGCCGCCCGCAACCTGACTGTTTTGGATGTAGAACAGGCGCTGCGGCGGGAAAATGTCGAGATTCCCAGCGGCATCATTGAAGGGCAAACCTCGGAATATTCTGTGCGAACTTTGGGCAGGCTCCAGAATCCTGCGGAATATGAAGATTTGGTGATTAAGCGCAAGTCTGACGGCTCGCAAGTGAGGTTTAAAGATGTCGGGCGGGCAGAAATTGGGGCGGAAGACGAGCGATCTTTTGTGCGGTTTAATAGCAACCCGGCAGTGGGTTTAGGGGTGGTTAAACTCTCCAATGCTAACACCATAGACGTAGCAAAACTAGCCAAAGAAAAAATGGCGGAACTTGCGAAGTCCTTCCCAGAGGGGATGAGCTACCAGCTGGCGGTGGACAATTCGGAGTTTATCCGGCTGGCCATTGAGGAGGTTTGGGCGTCGCTCTACCTCTCGATTTTTCTGGTTATTCTGATTATCTTCTTTTTCGTGCGAGACTGGCGGGCAACTCTGATTCCTGCGGTGACGATTCCGGTTTCGCTTATCGGTGCCTTTGGCATCATGTTCTTTCTGGGGTATTCTATTAATACCCTGACTTTGTTTGCCCTGACGCTGTGTACGGGGCTGGTGGTTGACGACACGATCGTGGTGCTGGAAAATATTATCCGCTACATCGAAGAAAAGCGAATGAAACCGAGGCAAGCGACTTTTGCCGCAACGGGTGAGGTGGTGTTTGCGGTGATTGCTACTACGGTGGTGCTGGTTGCGGTGTTTGTGCCGGTGGGGTTTTCCGCCGGCACGACGGGGCGGCTGTTTACAGAATTTGCAATCACGATTGCCGGTTCTGTGCTGATCTCTTCCTTTGTCGCCCTGACGCTGGCACCGGCAATGTGCGCCCGCATTCTCAAGCCGGCTAAACCGGAGTGGGCGAAAGAAGAAAGAAAAAATCCTCTGGCGCTGCTTTTGAGTGCGCCTCTGGCATTGTTTGAGGGTATCGTCAGGGTGATGCTGGCGATTTACGACCGAACTATCCGGATTTTGATGCCGTTAAAGGCGGTCGTTGTTTTGGGGTTTTTTGTGTCCTTGGGGCTGACGTTTCAGCTGTTTAAACAGCTGCCGCTGGAATTTTTGCCTACGGAGGATCGGGGGGCTGTGTTTACGATTGTGCGGGCACCGGAAGGGGTGACGATTAACTACACCGACAAGGTGATGGGGGAAATTGAACAGACGCTCAGCCAGGTGAAGGACATTAATACTTATTTTACCATTGGTGCGTTTGGTGGGGGTGCGCCCGGTCAGGTGAATCAGGGATTTGCGTTTGTCCGCCTGAAGCCTTGGGATGAGCGCAAGCTGCCGCAGCAGTCGCAAAAAGCGGTTATTGGGCAGCTTTTTGGCCGGTTTGCCCCAATTACGGATGCTTTTGTGCTGCCAATAAATCCGCCTGCTTTGCCGGGGGGCGGTTTCGGGCAGCCGGTTCAGTTTGTCCTGCAAGGCAGCGATTTAGAAACGCTGGCTAAGGTTTCTGCTCAGTTTGCCGGTCGGGCGCGGCAGCTGCCGCAGCTGGTGAATATCGACACGAATTTAAAGCTGAATAAACCGGAGCTGACTATTAGCGTGGAGCGGGCGCAAGCGGCGAATTTGGGGATTTCGGTGCAGGAGATTTCTCGGACGCTGCAAATCCTTTTGGGAAGTCAGAAAATTACGAGTTTCAACCGGGGAAACCGCCGCTATGAAGTGGTTGTTCAAGCGGAAAAAGAATTTCGGGCGAGTCCGGAGGATATTCGCCAGCTGTATATCCGCACGAGTCAGGGGCAAGTGGTTCCTTTGAGCAATGTGGTGTCGGTGAGTTCGGCGACAACGCCGCCGCAAATTAATCACTTTAATCGGTTTCGGGCGGCTACAATTGAAGGCAGCCCCGCACCGGGATATACTTTGGGGCAAGCGCTGGATGCTTTGGAGGAATTGGCGAAGGAGGTGCTGCCGCCTGAGATTCGGATATCGTATGCGGGGCAGTCTCTGGAGTTTAAAGAGGCGGGGGAAGCGACGGGCGCTATTTTTCTGCTAGCGCTGGCGTTTATTTTCTTGGTTTTGGCGGCTCAGTTTGAGAGCTATCTCGACCCGATCGTTATTTTGCTGGCGGTGCCCCTGTCGCTGCTGGGAGCGTTTGCGGCGCTGTTGCTGGCGGGTTTGGATTTAAATGTCTACAGCCAGATTGGGCTGATTATGCTAATTGGGCTGGCGACGAAAAACTCGATTTTGATTGTGGAGTTTGCGAATCAGTTGCGCGAGGGGGGGATGCCGGTTGCCAAGGCGGCGATTGAGGCGGGGAAAATTCGGTTTCGCCCGATTTTGATGACGGCTTTTTCGACAATTTTTGGGTTGATTCCTCTGGCGCTAGCGACGGGTGCCGGTGCGGCGGCGAGGGTGTCTATCGGCATGTCGGTTGTGGGGGGGATGTTTGTCTCGACGTTTTTGAGTTTGTATGTGGTGCCGGTGTTTTATACGATCGCTACGACGGCTCAAATGCGGTTGACCGGCAAATCGGCTGCCGAGAAAGGAAGCGAAGTTAGCGCCTCTGGGGAAGGGGAGTCTGAGGGCGCTTCTGAGATCGTTAGATAAGCAGGCCGGTATAGCGTTTCTATTCGAGTTGTGAAAAGGTAGAAACCCGGTTTCTAAAAGAAACCGGGTTTCTGGCCCCTCAAAGCGTAGAAACCGGGTTTCGCCGAAGTTACCCGGTTTCTGCCCAACTCACCGCTGTGCGACGCCAGCACGCACCCTACTTTTACTGGTTTTGGGGGATGGAGTCAGTATGTGAGCGATCGAGGCGTAAAGTGGGCCGGTCAGTGGCTTACCGGACTTTTTTGAGCGCGTCTTCGGCGGCGAGTTTTTCGGCGGCTTGCTTACTGCGTTCGGTGCCTCTACCGTAGATTTTCCCGGCAACGCGGACTTCGGCGGTGAATTTTCTGGCGTGTTCTGGGCCAGATTGAGCTACTATCAGGTATTGAGGGGTTTTGCCGGTGTGAGCGTGCGCCCACTGCTGAAACAAACTTTTGGGATCTGCACTGGGTTTAGAAGAGGGAATGCTGTCAGCAACGGATATAAATAGGGGTTCGACAAAGGCGCGGACGGCATCAATTCCGGAGTCGAGAAAGTACGCGCCGATCATGGCTTCAAAGGCGTCGCTGAGTAAGGAGGGGTTGTGCCGGCCTTTATCTTTTCTTGCTGCGCCTTTGCCCAAGCGCATCTGTTTGCCAATTCCCAAGTCGTTTGCGAATTTGGCGAGTTGTTTTTCCTCTACCAGCGCCGAACGCCGGCGCGTCAATTCGCCTTCGCTCATGTTCGGGTAGCGGTTATAGAGAAACTCGCCAGAGAGAAAATTCAGCACGGCGTCGCCGAGGAATTCTAGGCGCTCGTTATTTTCTCGCGCTTCGGGATGTTCTTCTACATAGGAACTGTGGGTGAGTGCGCGGCGCAGCAGCTTTTCATCGCGGAATGCTGGCACTTTGGACATATCTATCTCGACCGGAATGGGGGATTTAATTTCAGAGAAGATTATAGCTGTAGTTGCGGGCAACCGGCTGCGGCAAACTTTGTGAAATGAGGGGCCAGAAACCCGGTTTCTTTCAGAAACCGGGTTTCTACCTTTTCACAACTCGAATAGAACCGAATTAATCCATATCTAAACCACCGCAAATCGCCGGCACCAAATACTGCGTCAAACTAAACGCATCTACCCCCAACTCACTCCTTTCCCGCGCCGCCAGAATACCGGCTCTCGCATGCCACCACACCGCCAATTTACATGACTCTTCAACCGGCTTTCCCGCAACAGCAGCCTGCGCCCACAATCCCCCCATCAGCCCCGTAAGCACATCCCCGCTGCCACCGCGAGCCAAAGCTGGCGTACTTTCCGGCTGTACCCACACTTTACCATCAGGATGCGCCACTACAGTTCTCGCCCCCTTTAGCAGCACCACCGCCCCAGTTTGCATCGCCGCCGCCCGCACAGCAGCAATTCTGCCTCTGTGTCTCCCCTCTCCCTCAATGGGAGAGGGGTTGGGGGTGAGGGTATCTTCTGGAAACAGGCGTTTGAACTCACCGAGATGGGGCGTCAGCACTGCAGGCGATCGCCGCTCACTTAATGTCCGAATTGCCCCCAGATGCGCCAGCACATTCAGCCCATCCGCATCCAAAACCAGAGGGGGAGAGCTTTCCAGCACCGCCTCCACCACCGGCGCAGCCCCCACCGTCAGCCCCGGACCGCAAGCGATCGCACTGTAGGAATTCAAATCGACAGCTGCAGGCAAATCTGCGATCGCCCCCGCATCCGTTTCCTGACACCCGACAATCAGCGCCTCTGGCAGTTGCAAACTCAGCAGCGGCTTAACCGACTCCGGAACCGCCACCGACAGCATCCCCACCCCAGAAGCCCGCGCCCCCAACCCCGTCAAAATCGCCGCGCCGGTGTACTTGCGCGAACCGCAAACCAGCAGCAAGTGCCCCATCTGATACTTGTGCGCCGCCGGTGGGCGGGGGATGGGGAGGTGCGACAGCGCTACTGCCGGTGTGATGCGCCCGATTGCCGGTTGCTCGCCGATCGCCGCCCGGATATCCGCCAGCGGCAAATCAAAATCAACCAGCTCCGCCTCACCAATATACTCTAGCGCCCCATCTTGCAGGAACGCCAGCTTCCACAGCCCCAAGCAAAACGTCCGCGCCGCCCGAATTGCAGTTCCCAAAACCTCGCCGGTGTCCGTGTGCAGCCCCGAAGGAATATCCACACTCAGCACCGGCACCCCCCAGCGATTCACCCGATCAATCGCCGCCGCAACCGCACCTGACAGCAAACGCTCCAACCCAAAGCCAAACAGCCCATCAACCAGCAAATCACAAGCTTGCAGCGGCTCAACTTCCTGATAGAACGGAATTCCCAGACTCGCCACATACCGGGCGTGCTGCCCTGTCAGTTCCTTAAGCTTGGAAAAAGGCGAATACACCGCCACCTCAAAACCCCGCAAGTGCAGCTCCCTAGCCACAACCAAAGCGTCCCCCCCATTGTGACCGGGACCAACCAGCACACCGGCACGCAGCGGCTGCCGGTATTGCTCCACAATCCGCTTAGCAACCAATCCCGCCACCTTTTCCATCAGCGCCGCCACCGGCATCCCCGCCTCAAACACGCGCCCCTCAATCGCACGCATTTGCTCAGCAGTCACAGCAAACTGCTGAATCTGTTCAACCCTGTCCTGAGTCCGCGCCACTGTTTTACCTCTTTACCCCAACGCTAACATTTTCAAGTTATCAGCGAGTCGGTTGCGATCGGATTTTTATTAATCTAAAATCCCAAAGGCGTGCAGCCCAACTACAAATCTTGGGCTAATGCCCAACTACTAACCTTTGGGCATTAGCCCAACTACTAACCTTTGGGCTAATGCCCAACTACAAGCTTTTGGGCTAATGCCCAACTACAAGCTTTTGGGCTAATGCCCAACTACAAGCTTTTGGGCTAATGCCCAACTACCAACCTTGGCAGATAACCCTAAAAATTCCCGTAATTAACCCGTGCGTTCTCCAAACCAAAATCCTGGAGATAGAAGTTCCAGCGCTCTGCCGTATCCCGGTTAGGAAATGGCCCCACCACCACATAAGGCCCCTGCCGGCTATCTCGGTTGCTGATCCCGAAATTCACCAGTCCCAGCAGGCGCACCCGCTCTACAGTCGCCTGCAAATCCCTCTCGTCAGCGGGAATGACCACGAAATAGCCCGGTGAAGAACTGAGTCTTTCCGGTTTGGCCCGGATCTCCGGTGTTTCCGGTGTTTGCTGCCTTTCCTCAATTGTGGCGATCTCAGCCTGGATGTACTGCGCTTCCAGATTCTTTTCCAGCTGCCGAGCCCGGTCTTTGTCGTCAAAAACGCCGGCCCTGACGACCAGCCGTCCCTCGTACTGGGCCAGCGATGCCTGAGGCTCTATCCTGCGGACTTGTTCCAGCAGCAGCTGGCTGTTGCCATTGACATAAACCAAGTATCTCTTCGACCTTTGCGCCAGTATTTGCGACTGCCCCGCTTCTGGGAGAGGGGTGTCTGCGAGAGGTTGAGCCAGGGCGGCTGTATTCCACCCCAGCAGCAAACACCCCCCCAAAAGCAGGCGAGCTCTGGTGCGCAGGAAGGGGACAAAGCTTTCAGCCATATCAGTTGCGGATTGACAAAAACCAGAGGACGCCTCTCTATACTCATGCCCTGGGGGATCTCCAGCAAACCTGCTGAGCGTGCTAGCCCGGGGATCGCGCCGGTGACGCCCCGCACTGCCAAAAAATCGAGACAGCAATCCGGGAAATTGCTTTGGTTGGTTGTGCTCAGTGACACTCATGCCGGCTCACCTGGCCTTCTGTGCTATGGGGATGGTAACGATTTTGTAACTATACCGAACAGCCCCATGCAGATGGGGGATTTTTTTTCTCTGCCCCTCTCCCGAAGCCCCCCTCTTCCCCCGTCACAGCATTTTTGCGCTCAGTGGGATTGTGCCGCGATCTGCACTCGCACGCACCCTTTGCCAATCTGCAGGTGCTGTAACATAGAGTGCGACAGTTTTTGTTTGCCGGTGCTAGCTTAAAGATATAACGAACTTCTTTGCAATTATTCAAACTTCGATGCACAAAGTTGTGGTGGGCCTCTCCGGTGGGGTCGATAGTTCAGTGGCGGCTGCAACCCTCCACCACCAGGGATATGAAGTGGTGGGACTGACCCTTTGGCTGATGAAGGGTAAAGGGCAGTGCTGCTCGGAGGGGATGGTTGACGCTGCCTACATCTGCGAACAGTTAGGCATCCCCCATCACATCGTCGATATCCGAGAGAGTTTCCAAACCCATATAGTCGATTACTTGGTTGCCGGTTACAGTGCCGGTGTGACGCCACTGCCGTGTTCGCAGTGCAACAAAACGGTAAAATTTGGCCCAATGCTGCAGTACGCTTCGGAAAAGCTGGGCGCAGACAAAATTGCCACCGGCCACTACGCCCGTGTCAAATTTGACCCCGCGACTGGGCGCTACCAGCTCAGCCGCGCCCTTGACCGCAACAAAGACCAGTCCTACTTCTTGTACGACTTGACCCAGGACTTGCTGGCGGGGTGCGTCTTCCCCCTCGGCGAGCTTTGCAAAACCGAAACCCGCCGTCTCGCCGCCGAGTTCGGGCTGAAGACTGCTGACAAGCCAGAAAGTCAAGACCTGTGCTTAGTGGAAGCCAGCGGTTCCATGCGGGCGTTTCTGGACAAATACCTGGCCCCGACAAAAGGGGACATTGTAGACTCGGACGGGCGAGTCCTGGGACAGCACGACGGCATCCACCACTATACCATTGGCCAGCGCAAAGGGCTGGGCGTCGCCGCCAGTGAGCCCCTGTACGTCATTGAGCTGGACGCCGGACGCAACCGGGTGATTGTCGGCAATCGCGCCAGCGCCCACCAGGCAGAGTGCGGCGTCCACCGGCTCAACTGGGTGTCCATCCCAGAACCTTCCGCCCCCATTCGCGCCCAAGTCCAAGTCCGCTACCGCACTCCAGCTGTGCCCGCAACCGTCATTCCCCTGGAAGGTGCCGGTGCTCGCATCGTCTTCGACGAACCCCAGTTCGGGATTACCCCCGGTCAAGCCGCCGTTTGGTACGACGGCGAGGTACTGCTTGGCGGCGGAATTATAACACAAAGTTGAGATAACGTCAAGGGGCGGAAAGAAACCGGGTTTCTTTGGCGGCAGAGAAACCGGGTTTGTTTGGCAGTTCTGTCTTGAACGATCGCGTTGGGCAGTACCATAAAAGATCGGAAAAATTGGAAAATTCTCACCAGTCGCAGTCAACGCAAAGAGGGATTGCTTTGAGCTACCATCCAGACGGTATCGCGCCTCACGGGGGCCACCTGATTAATCGCACAGCCACAGCGGCTATGCGGCAAGAATTTCTCCAGCAAGCCGACGTTTTAGCCAGCGTCCAACTTGACGAGCGCAGTCTCTCGGATCTAGTCCTGATCGCGATTGGCGGGTTCAGTCCGCTCACGGGCTTCATGGCCCAAGCGGACTACGAGTCAGTTGTGACTGACATGCGGTTAACCAGTGGGCTGCCTTGGTCAATTCCAATCACACTCTCCGTCAGTGAAGAAGTGGCCCAACCCCTGAAAGAGGGGAGCTGGGTGCGTTTGGATGACCCGAGTGGCCGGTTTGTCGGCGTCCTGGAACTGACCCAAAAATATCGCTACAACAAAGCTCACGAGGCGATTAACGTCTACCGCACCGATGATCTCAAGCACCCCGGTGTCAAGGTCGTGTACGAGCAAGGGCCAGTCAATTTAGCAGGGCCGGTGTGGCTGCTGCAGCGCGACTCCCACCCTCAATTTCCTAAATACCAGATTGACCCAGCGGAGTCCAGGGCGCTGTTCAAGCAGCGGGGGTGGAAAACAATAGTGGGTTTCCAAACCCGCAACCCCATCCACCGCGCCCACGAGTACATCCAGAAGTGCGCCCTGGAAATAGTGGACGGTTTGTTCCTGCACCCGCTGGTGGGGGCGACGAAAGAAGATGACATTCCAGCAGACGTGCGCATGCGCTGCTACGAAATCATGCTGGAGCACTACTTCCCCAAAGACCGGGTGATCATGGCCATCAACCCAGCGGCCATGCGCTACGCCGGCCCGCGGGAGGCGATTTTCCACGCCACAGTGCGCAAGAACTACGGCTGCACTCACTTTATCGTCGGGCGCGACCATGCCGGTGTGGGCGACTACTACGGCACCTATGACGCTCAGAAAATTTTTGATGAGTTTGAGCCGGGAGAACTGGGCATCGTGCCGATGAAGTTCGAGCACGCCTTCTACTGCAAGGTAACTCAGGGCATGGCCACCACCAAGACCAGCCCCAGCACCCCCGAACAGCGCATTCACCTGTCCGGAACAAAAGTGCGCCAGCTGCTGCGGCAAGGTGAGCTGCCGCCGCCGGAGTTTTCCCGTCCAGAGGTGGCCCTAGAGCTGGCCAAGGCCATGAACGTCACGACTTATGAAATTTGAAATCAGGGGAAAAGTCTCGTTCATCTCTCGTTCCGGTGCCGCGCCCGGTTAGGCCCGCACTTTGGGGGGCTGCCGGCCTGTGCGATCACAAGGAATCTGCTGGTGAGCATCCCGATTATGTAGGGGCGAAGAATTCGGGCGAATAATCTCTCGGTCAAAACCAGCAATTGATAATCCGAATGCTTCGCCCTCACCAGGGTAGTTTCAAAAACGGGATGCTCCCATCTGCTGGCCTTGAAGAATAAGTTCTCAGAGGCTTTGACAAACTCGTGCGGGTAACGGCAGCGGGCGGGCGAACGAAAATAGGGCGGCTTGAGGCTTAAGCGACTATGAAGCGGCGAGAATTTTTGCAACACACTGGCAGGGCGCTAGCAGCCCTGGGAATAACTGAGCAGGGTCTGGCCCTGTTGACAGATCGCTATTACCGAGCCCTGGCACAACCGAGGACTCGCAAGTTGGCCCTGCTCGTGGGCATCAACCAATACGGCAGCGGCTACGCCCTCAATGGCTGCCTCACGGATGTGGAGCTGCAGCGGCAACTTTTGATTCACCGGTTTGGCTTCCAGCCGGCTGATGTCCTGACGCTGACCGACAGCCAAGCCACCCGCAAGAATATTGAGGACGCCTTCACTAGCCACCTGAGTCAGAGGGCGGGTGCCGGTGATGTTGTCGTTTTCCACTTCAGCGGCTACGGTCGCGCCTTAAACTTGGCCAACTCCTCAGAAACTGCGGTAGCTCCCCAAAATACTTTGGTGCCGGCAGATGGCGGGCTGGCCCCAGACGCGCCCTCCGTTAATGACCTGCCCGAAGAAACGCTGCTGCTTCTGCTGCGCTCGCTGCAAGCGGAGCGGGTGCTGGCTGTCCTCGATACCAGCTACACCTATGCGGGGATCAATTTGCAAGGCAGTCTGCGGATTCGCGCTCTCCCCAGCCTGCCGGCGGCACGGCTTGCGCCCGATGAACTGGCTTTGCAAGAACAGTTGCGGCGTCAAACGCTGAAATTGCGCGGCGTCTCAGGGGGCAGTGTGATGCCTGTGGCTATCTTGACCGCAGCAGGGCCAAACCAGCAAGCCGCAGAAAGCCAGTGGAATGACTTCAGCTGCGGTCTGTTCACCTACGCCCTCACCCAAAGCCTTTGGTGCGGCCCACCGGCAACTCCCCTGCTTTTCACCCTCCAGCGGGCGGCTTGCTCGATTGAGCAAATGGCCGGTTTTGAGCAACCGCCGCAGTTGAAGGCGGAAGGCGGAAAGCAGACAGCAGAATTAATTCCTGTTTCCTCTTTGCTATTTGACGCTTCTGATGTTGGGGCTGATGGCGCGGTGACTTCGGTGGGGGAGGACGGCAAAACCGCACAGCTGTGGCTGGGCGGACTGCCGGCGAGGGTGCTGGATTCCTATGGGGTGAATTCCCTGCTCAGCGCGGTTACAGATGCCGGCACTGCCGGTGCGCCGGCTCGACCGCTACGCGAAACAAATCCCTCCCGGCTCCAGATTCGCTCCCGCACCGGTTTGACGGCGCAAGCGCAAGTTTGGAATGCGGGCAGCACCACACAGCCTTTGCAGGTGGGACAGTTGGTTCAAGAAGCTGTCCGGGTGCTGTCTCGCAATACCAGTTTGACTGTGGCCCTCGCTCCGGGCTTGGAAAGAATTGAGCGCGTGGACGCTACCAGCGCCTTTGCCAGTATTCCCTATGTGTCGCCGGTGGTGGCGGGCGAGCAGCAGGCTGACTTTCTTTTCGCTCGAGTCCGGGATATGCTCCAGGCTCATACGCCCTCGGCTGCTTTGCCATCCCTAGCCCCAACTAGCTACGGCTTGTTTTCTCTCGGTCAAGATTTAATCCCCAATACTGTGGGGGAAGGCGGAGAGGCGGTGCGCAGTGCGGTGCGCCGGCTTGTCCCCCAGCTGCAAACCCTTCTGGCAGCTAAGTTGTGGCGCTTGACCGCCAATCAGGGATCGTCGCGTCTGGCAGTGCGAGCCACTCTGGAAATCCTAGGGGGAACTGAGCCGCAGGTGCTGATCGAACGCGCCACTCTCCGGGGAACAGGGGAGGGCGCGGTTGCCGCACCCGGGGAATTAAGGGACTCCCAGGTAGGGGTTCTGACTTTACCCGCCGGCAGCCGCATCCAGTACCGGCTGCGCAATGACAGTGACCGCCCTATCTATTTTGTCCTCCTGGGCACAGATAGCAGGGGTGGCGCTAAGGCAGGCTTTGTGTCAGAAGCAATTATACGGACAGATGCAGCCCAAAACCACCAGCAACATCAACTCAGTGCTATACCCCCCGGACAAACAGTGACGGTTCCACCCGCAGCTTCTGCCTCGGCTTGGGTGATTGGCGGCGCTGCAGGAGTTGCGGAAACCCAACTGATCTGCTGCGCCGCCCCCCTCACCCGCACATGGGCGGCGCTGGCTGCAGCTATGTCGCAACGGGGTGACTACCGATCTGTTAGTGTGCTGTCCAATCCTTTGCCGGTGGCGCAAGCTCTCTTGCAAGATTTGCATCAAGCTGGATCGGGATCTCCTTTTCTGGCTGGTATTCCGGCAGATGTTTACGCTCTCGATGTCAGCACTTGGGCAACTCTCAGTTTTATTTATCGGGTGGTGTGAAAAATGATTTTTTTGACCGCCAAGACGCAGAGAGCGCCAAGGAAAGAGAGAGGGGGTAGCGCAAATAATTTATAATTATATATAATTTTTAAG